>JBNLFC010000248.1:0-5899 GCA_050305335.1 Leptospirales bacterium | reverse complement strand
CTGCTTTTACACCTTGCACGTCTTATTCCTTCCGCTGTTAACCCTGGTTTTTCTGATCGCGCATTTTGTCATGATCCGCAAGCAGGGAATCTCACCCCCGCTGTAACATAGGAGAAGAAAGTCATGGATAGGATAATAGCTAAGATGGCAATCGGTAATCTTGCCATGGGGTGGTGCGTGGTTTGAAGAAACTTGCTCATTTGCATATTGTAGTTCCATGAGCATAGAAAACGACATACAAATTATAAAATTTTCTAAATTTTATTGTAAGCTTTTTTACGTGATCACCGGTGGTATTATTGTTGGGTTTCAGGGAATCCGCATAGAGATGGTGGGAAGGATGGAAGTGCGGAGGTTTCATGTACATGAGCATTGCTAGATTTCTCCGGCTAACCTCCGGGCACCGTCTCACTTCTCCGTTTCAACCCCTTACCCGTCTGCCTCTGTATGTGTGTCTTCCACCATAAACATTTTCCCGTGGTGGCTCTTTTCTGATCTGGTGGCCATAGGGATAGAAGTCGAAGCTGATGTAGCGGTATTCGGCTTCGGCGGTGCGATGTGTATCTGGTGATTGCCGGTCTACTTCCAGGGATCGATATCCGGAGATTTCCAGTTTTTCATGGTTGATGTAGATGTTGGCTTCTTTCAGATGGAAGAATTCGGTGGGGACACCGTCTTCGTTCAACCTGTATACCTGTATGTGTCGGGTATCTTGCATACTGTAGACGTCTATGTTTGCCATTCGTTGTTTTTGAAAAATTAAATCGCCGCGCATTCGGGTGGTCCTCCGGATCTGATCGTATGTAGTGCACCATAATTGCTGACTGCGTACAACTTTTTTTATATGACGTTCAGCTGGCGTATTAGTTTTTATATATTTCTCCCAGGGGCAGGCAGTGGCCCGATTGGCTTAAGAAACAGTGCCGCGAGAGGTGGCAGTGTGAGATTCAAAGATTGGAAGCGGCCATGCCAGGCAACCGGGGCGCTTTCCATGTTCCCCATGTTCCCGAGACCGCTCCCTCCGTATTGTGCAGCGTCACTATTGAAGATCACACTCCAGCTCCCCCACTCGGGGACTCCTACTCGATAGTTGTATCGAGGAACAGGAGTGAAATTGAGAATTATCAGGATAGGATGATCTTCGTCGGATTTTCTTAAAAATGAGAGGCAGCTTTGTTCAGCGTCGCTGGCATCGATCCACTCGAACCCCTCAGGCGCGTGATCTTGCTTATGCAATGACAGCTCGGTCCGGTAGAGATTATTCAGATCTGAGATCAGGCTGGAAAGGCCTTTGTGTTTGGGGTCATCTTCCAGATGCCAGTCCAGGCTGCTTTCGTGGTTCCACTCGGACCACTGGCCAATCTCCGCGCCCATAAAAAGAAGTTTCTTTCCGGGTTGCGCGTACATGTATGAAAAGAGAAGCCGGAGGTTGGCATGTTTTTGCCATACATCACCAGGCATTTTTCCCAGAAGTGATCCTTTCCCGTGGACCACTTCATCGTGTGAAAGAGGCAGAATGAAGTTTTCGTGAAAAGCGTAGATCGCGCGAAAGCTAAGCTGATTGTGGTGGAATTTCCGATGAATGGGATCTTCTTTCATATACTGGAGAGTGTCGTGCATCCAGCCCATGTCCCATTTGAATCCGAAGCCGAGCCCGCCCAGATATGCCGGACTGGATACCATGGGCCAGGCTGTGGATTCCTCGGCAAAGGTTTGAATACCACTTGCCGCGCCATAAGCTTCTTCGTTCAGCCGACGTAAGAAACCAATGGCATCCAGGTTCTCTCTACCGCCGTGTTCGTTGGGAATCCATTCCCCTTCTTTGCGCGAATAGTCGAGATAAAGCATCGATGCGACTGCATCTACTCGCAAACCATCAATGTGGTATTTCAGTAACCAGAATAGTGCGCTGGATATGAGAAAGCTTCGAACTTCATGCCTGGAGTAGTCGAATATGTATGTGTTCCAGTCCGGGTGAAAACCCTGTCTTGGATCGGCGTGTTCGAAAAGATGAGATCCGTCAAAATAGGCCAGGCCATGTTCGTCTGAGGGGAAATGGGCCGGCACCCAGTCAAGAATCACTCCAATTCCTCCCTGGTGAAGGGTATCCACAAGATACATAAAGTCCTGTGGCGTGCCGTATCTACTGGTAGGCGCAAAGTAAGCAGTGGTCTGGTAGCCCCATGATCCATAGAACGGATGCTCCATCACAGGCAGAAATTCTACATGAGTGAAGCCGAGGCTCAATACATGATCGCGCAACAGTGGCGCCATCTCTCTGTAGGTCAAAGAGCGATTGCCCTCTTCCGGAACCCTGCGCCAGGAACCGGGGTGAACTTCATAGATTGACATGGGGCAATGGAGGCCATTGCGTTGTCCCCGATCTCTCTGCCATTGCTCGTCCTTCCAATCATATTGGAGATCCCAGACCCGCGAGGATTGGCCAGGTGGAGTTTCACAAAAGAAGGCAAACGGATCCGCTTTGTCCACAGCATATGCATTGTGCCTGGAAACAATGAAGTATTTGTAGCAAGCACCATGGAGATCGCCTTCTACGAAACCTTCCCAGATACCTGATGAGCCCACGAGAGTAAGTGCGTTATGCTCCTTTTGCCAGCCGTTGAAATCGCCTATTACACTGACTCGATCTGCATCGGGAGCCCAGACGCGAAACATTACACCGTCTTTGTGATTTACGGTAGCAAAATGCGCACCGAGGTGTTCGAACAGGCGAAAATGTGATCCCTCGTTGAACAGGTATATGTCATCTTCAGACAAAACCGGAGAGATGCGTTGACGTCCGATATCAGAAAATGATTGTGACTGTCTTGTGCTCATGACACCTCCTTTCTTGCTCATTGCAAGAGGCCAAGGTCTATCAGAACCTGGCGGATTCCGGCCAGGGGAATGGGAACCCACCGTGGTCGGTTGTTGAGCTCATAAATGACCTCATAGATGGCTTTCTCCAGCAGAAACAAATTCAGAAGCATTTTCAGCTCCTCCGGGCTTTTCCCTGCAATGAGAT
This sequence comes from Leptospirales bacterium, assembly GCA_050305335.1. GTDB lineage: Bacteria > Spirochaetota > Leptospiria > Leptospirales > Leptonemataceae > JBNLFC01. The sequence continues at coordinate 2,874 of JBNLFC010000248.1, read as the reverse complement.
GCTGTTTCTTGATAGTGTGGTAGTAGGAATGGACGAACGCCGCGGACATCCAGCGATGCCATGCATCGATCCAGCTCTCGAAGTCGCTCACCTCTGCTTCACTGGATAGTCGCTTTTCCACGCAGGCATTCCAGCCGGTAAGAGCTGCATAGTGGAAGGAGCGGACCATACCCGCTACATCCACCAGAGCACTTCTTTTTGATCGGCGATGTCGCATGGAACGGGCAGGCTCTCCTTCAAAGTCAATGATCATAAAGTCTCGACCTGTATGGAGAAGTTGACCGAGGTGATAGTCTCCGTGGACACGGATTCGATGGGCCAGGATCTTCTGGTCGAGTACAGTTCGGATCCAGGCGCCAATCTTTGCCTCCAGACCCAGGAGTCGCTCGGCATCGTCATGTGCCTGACCGCTTAACTCATTCCCATGTTTGCGCAGAGTTTGACAGGCCTGCCCCAGGAGCTTACGAACGGATTGAACCAGGGCCCTGCGATGAAACGGAGTGTAGGGTTCCGGTCGGAACGCTACGTTTTCTGTATCGGACGCGAGCTTTAGATGCATTTGCGCTGTGCGTTTGCCGAGCAGCCTGGCCATCATTGTGTCCGCACCAAGAGCGGCATCCATTTCCGGGGGTAGCAGAAACTCCTCGTTTTCAAACATTGCAGAATCAGGAAAAGAGGGCTGTGTTTGCGTATTGCGTGTGGCGATCACTCTGGTGAGATACTGCTGAACACGATCCACCACCAGTTCCCAGGCGTCTGACTCTACTTTCACAAACTCGTGAACAATGGCCAGCGTTATAAGTCCCCCTTTGCGATCCTGATAATCCAGATGCCCTAATACTCTCGGTATGTTGTGAAACCCTCTGTTGCCCAGGAATTTGCCCAGCTCTACTTCCGGGTTTTCACCGGCCGTCAGGTGTCGATAAAGCTTCACAATCATTCGGCTTCCGATAACGGCAGAGCTATTGGATTGCTCGGCACTTCCGAAGCGAACCTCTGCGTCTGGTTCAAATTGCCCGTAGATTTCGCCAAACTGGCGGCTTCGACTGGCTCGTACTGCTCCCATTATTCCTTTGAGCTTTCTGGCTCTGGAAATTGAATCCAGGATGTTCTTTATGAATGCAGAGTCGCCTGCTGCTGCATCGAAAAGGATTCCGGTGCTCTGTTCATCTCCGCCCTTCTTTCGAATGCGGGCGATCACTGCCCGTGGCATTGCCAGCTCTATTTGTGCACCCTGGTCGCCGACTGCGTGGCCAAGGGGAATGAGATAGGTGTCGGGTTCGCCGTCAACATAGTGAATGTCGACAAAGGCCAGACATTCCTGGATGGCGCTGTTGTCTGTTTCAATGAGTTCACGAATTTCGGCTCCCCGCACTGATTTTGCCTTACCTCCAAACCATCTTTGCTCAAGGACATATTTCATAATCGCTCTCCCAAATGCCTCTCTGGTGGAATCGGCAAAGAGAGTTTGCCAGCTGAATTCCCGGGGAATTGTGATGAGCGGCTTCGTGGATTCTACGGAAGGAGCTGTCGGTGTCTGCAGGTGGAACCAGAAAAATGAGTGTGGCCCGAGCGTCAGGAGATATGGGGCGTTATCAATGGGAGGGAAAGCTCCCTGGCTAAAAAGTTCGATGGGAAGGAGTCCCGCATAATCCGGGAGGTCCAGACTTACATGCTGGGGAAAGCGGGATAAATTCGCCACAACGAGAATGATTTCTGACTCGTACGTGCGAACGAATGCCAGAATCTTCCTGTTGTCGGGATTGAGGAAACGAATGTCCCCTCTACCGAATGCCTGGTGGCGTTTGCGTAGTGCAATGATTCTTTTCATCCACCAGAGGAGCGAGCGGGGATTGCCCAGTTGCGTTTCTACATTGACGGCTTCGTAGTGAAATTCAGGATCTGTTACCACAGGCAAATAGAGCGACTGGGGATTGGCTCTGGAGAACCCCGCATTTCGGTCCGGGCTCCACTGCATAGGTGTGCGAACACCATTGCGGTCCCCCAGATAAACGTTATCACCCATGCCAATCTCATCGCCGTAGTAGAGCACAGGTGTGCCAGGCATAGACAACAGCAGCGAGTTCATCAACTCAATGCGGCGTCTATCATTCCCCAGCAGGGGAGCCAGTCTTCTTCGTATGCCAAGATTAATGCGGGCCCGGGTATCATTGGCATACACTTGATACATATAATCTCGCTCTTCATCCGTGACCATCTCCAGGGTGAGCTCGTCGTGGTTTCGCAAGAAGATCGCCCATTGACAGGAGTCCGGAATGGTCGGTGTCTCTTCAAGGATGTCGCTGATGGGAAAGCGATCTTCGCGATGGAGTGCCATGAACAGGCGAGGCATCAGCGGAAAGTGAAAATTCATATGGCATTGATCGCCTTTTCCAAAATAGAGAGCTGCGTCATCGGGCCACTGGTTGGCTTCCGCCAGTAGCATACGATCTTTGAAGTTTCTGTCCACATGCCGTCGGAGCTTTTTCAGGAAGGCATGTGTTTCCGGGAGGTTTTCACAGCTGGTTCCTTCTCGTTTGTAAAGGTAGGGAATGGCGTCCAGTCTCAGTCCGTCGACACCGAGTCCCAGCCAGTAGTCCATTACGTCGAAAACTGCTTTGTGCACCGGAGGATGGTCGTAGTTGAGGTCCGGCTGATGGGAATAAAAGCGATGCCAGTAGTAAGATTTTGCCAGAGGATCGTAAGCCCAGTTGGATGACTCTGCGTCCGTAAAAATGATCCTCGCGTCGCTATATTTGTCCGGTTCCTTGCTCCAGAGATAGAATTTGCGCGCGGTGCTTCCGGAATTGGCACGGCGGGCCTTCTGGAACCAGGGGTGCTGGTCGGATGTATGGTTTACAACCAGCTCAGTGA
>JBNLFC010000247.1:0-5932 GCA_050305335.1 Leptospirales bacterium | reverse complement strand
CTCCCTGGAAAATCGAATCGTGAAATCGAATCCCGGATTTTGAATCATTTCAGGAGCCTGGTTTTTCTCACCACCCATACGGGAGCGCTGGATTTCGGAGATCTTTTTCCAGGTAGCCTCTCCATTGAGCCTCCAGGTGCCGCTCATGGCATTCATGGCTTCTTTTCTATCCCCCGGGATCCAGACCCCATCCCCCCCGGGAGGTACGGAGGTGCAGGCGGCAGCCAGAGTAATGCTCAGGGACAGCAGCAGGGCATTTCTACCCGGAAAAGTAATGGTCATAGCCGAATGGGAGCCCGGCGGGTTGAAGTTGTGAAGCAGTTTTTTCTTTTGGGACATAATTTTCTAAAGCACTCGGGGCAATGGGCCGATCGGAGAAGAGAACGGGAAAAGAGTCTATCCGGAGTTGTAGCTGCATGTCACTATTCGATGGCACATATATGATGAAGTCTATGAATATCCTTGAGAAGGGATTGGATGCCATTACTAAACGGCGTGAAATCCTGGCTAACAATATCGCCAACGCAGACACTCCCGGTTTCAAAAGATCCGACCTTGTTTTTGAATCAGAACTCAAACGTGCACTGGACTCTGAAAAGGTAGTGGAGAGCGAACCCCGGCTGCAAACACTTCATAAAGGTCACATCGCCCACAGGGAGCCGGGTGACTACCGACATGTGGAGCCATCCGTGGTTACCGATTATCTCTCCACCATGCGCAATGATGGCAACAACGTGGATATGGAAACGGAGATGACTCAGGCGGTCCGAAACCAGATGGAATACTCGCTTCTGGTGGATCGGATTGGCGGGGACCTGCGCCTGATGAATCAGTTGATACGTCTCGCATAAACCAATGGGTTAATGAAGCCAGAAAAAGGCTGTGAAAAAGTGCTGGAGTAGAGCAAAATGGGAATGTTTACCTCTTTAAATATTGCATCCACCGGGTTAAGTGCCCAGAGGCTCAGACTGGATGTTATTTCTAACAATATCGCCAATTCAACCACAACCCGGAATGTTTCCGGAGATGGCCCTTTTCGAAGGGATCGGGTAGTTATGACCCCCATGAATTTGAGAAGCGTCTGGCATTCACCGGTCTATCCACGGGGACTGGATACCGGAATGGGGCGTGGCGTAAAGGTAGAAAAGATCGAAAAAGATATGCGGCCTCTCAGGCTGGTCTATGATCCAACCCATCCCGATGCTATCCAGGTGGGTCCCAAAAAGGGGTATGTAGAGATGCCCAACGTCAATATTGTTGAGGAGATGACTGATATGATCTCCGCGTCCAGGTCTTATGAGGCCAATGCTCAGGTCATTATGGGTAGCCGACAGATGTTCAACAAGGCACTGGAGATCTCCCGGGCCGTATAAAAATCTTCGGGAATAGATAAAATTGCTGGTACATTCTCAGGTGAGCCATCAAAGTGACTCACCTCCGGGATGCGGGGCAATGAAGGAGAAAGAGATGAATGTAATTAACACAAAGGGCGTGGAAATCTATGGAGGATCTCCTGCAGTAAAAGGTTCCCTTCGTCTCAACTCTCCATTGCAGATGGCGGCAAGCAATGAGCGGCATATGCAACCCGGAGTGGAAAATGCTGATTCATCTTCCTCCAGTTTCATGTCCATGTTGAATAATGCCATATCCGGTGTCGAACGACTGGACAATCGCGCTCACAAGCTTACTGTACAATCTGTAGTAGAGCCCGATTCGGTGGAGGCCCATGAGGTGGTACTGGCTGCGGAGAAAGCTAAGTTTGCCCTGAACCTTACAAAAAACGTCACCGATGGATTGATCAGGACTTTCCGGGAACTTACCAATCCCCGTTAAAGCTTGCTTTGCCATAGGCTTTTAGGTTTCAGGAGATAGCGGTCCAGGTTATCGGGGCTCCATTGGATTCGGAAAAAAAAGAGCAATAATTGCAAAAAAAACTTGTACTCCAGAGAGCGACATAATACATGAAACTATCGCATTAGCAGATGATGGAAACACTCCTTCCGCAGGATTTTTCAAGCATCTGAGAAAAGAATAGCTGAGGGAAGAGTCCATGGCCGAATTGATCAACGAGTATTTAAGCAAAGCGAGAGAAATCTGGAATAAGCTCGATAATACAAAAAAAATCACAGCAGCCGGCATCCTGGCAGTGGTGATTCTCGCTTTTGTGGCTATTGGCACCTACTCTTCTCATCCTGCAAAAGTAATATTATACGATAATTTAAACTCGGCAGACTATGCAGCCATCAGTAAAAGCCTGGAAGCCATGGGGTATGATTGGAGTGGGTCCGGAACATCCGCTATCTATGTGAAAGGGGATCAACGTCAGGCAATCATCACCAAACTGGCGCAGGACAATCTCATCCCCACCGGTGTTGAGGGATGGGAAATCTTCAATATTTCAAAATGGGATGAGACCACCTTTGATAAAGATGTTAAGCTTCATAGGGCGGTGAAAGGCTCTCTGGAGCAGATGCTGGGAACACTGGATTTTGTAAAAAGTGCCAGGGTGGAGCTGGCTGTCCCTAAAACCAACAATTTCATGGAAAGCAATGACCCTGTTAAGGCTTCGGTAGTTCTTACTTTGAAACCCGGTTTGGAAAACGTTTCGCGCAAACAGGTCATGGGCATCAAGAATTTAATTTATCGCGCTATCCCAAACCTATCCCGTGAAAATATAACAATTACCGACAGCAACGGTCGTGAATTTGTCGAACCTGATGAGCTGGATAAAGAGGAACGTATTCTTGATCTGGTGGATCGAAAGAAAACTTTTGAAGAAAAAGAGAGAAAACGATGGTCCAGTGAGATCTCAGGATCTCTATCCAAATTTTACCCATCAGATCGTATCAGCATCATTCGTGTGGCACTGGACGTAAACTGGGATGAAGTAAAAGAGACTCAACATCTCGTGACGCCTGTTGAAAAGAGTCCTGAAAATCCAGAAACCCCTTATCCCGATCGCGAGCTTATGCCCAACGGAACGCTGGTCCTATCGGAAAATGCACGCAATGAACGATTTCGCGGGAACGGGTTTACTCCCGGTGGCCCAACAGGAACAGAGCAGCAGTTACCTCCGGGATATAGAGATCTGGATTATCAGCGATCCGAATACGGCAATAACGACGCCATACGAAACTATGACTACAATAGAATTGAAAAAGAGGTGGTTCGGCAACCCTGGGAAGCCCGGTCACGTTCTATCGCCGTTGCAGTGGACGGCACCTGGGTTAAAAAAGGAGTGAAAGATGATGGAAGTGGCTATGAGCGAGAGTATCAACCGCCATCTGAGGAGGAGCTGAAAACGCTTGAGAAACTACTCAAAGCTTCCCTGCTTTATAAAGCATCCCGTGGTGACCAGATTGAAGTGCGTCATCTTCGCAAAGATAGGTCTCTTGAGTTTGAGGAAGAGGATGCTGCACTGCGTCAACAATTGATGGTTCAGCGCTTGTTGATTATTTCCGGAATAACATTTGCCGCATTCCTTCTGGTTTATCTCCTTTATCGCGCCATCAAGAAGGAGATGGCCAGACGTAGAAGGTTGCGTGAAGAAGAGCTTGCTGCACAACAACAGCTGATGAGAGATGCTGCACTGCGCGTGGCTGACGAAGGGGCTGCTGAGGTGGAGTTATCGGTAGATGAAAGAGCAAGAAGGGAGATGCTGGAAAACGCCATCAACCTGGCCCGGGAGAAACCAGACCAGGTTGCCAAGCTTTTGCGAACCTGGCTCTCAGAGGAGTGATTCTGCATGGAAAGCTGATCATAAACTGCAAGAATCGCTCTAAATTAAGAGCCGGTCACAAGACCGAGGCAGTTCGAACCCTATCCCATGAGAGAAAGCCGGGTGCGAAGTGAAAAAGAGTGAAAACTTGAGTATATGTCCTCGTATAACCTGCTCAATTGTTACGAGTTGCCCGCTGGGAAAGCGGGTTTTTTTTGCCTCTGCGCTATCCTGTCAAAAAAGGAGCAGCATTACGTTTTCACTCCGATGGTCCGACACTAATAAGTGCATCTATCGTATGTTCCCAGCAGGGTAAGATTTTTTTATTGCTTTTCTGTGTTGAAAGTGATGACAATTCCGCAGCTTTGAGGGACTTTTTCAACCATCTATAAAAGAATGTCTATTTTCGGTAAAAATAGAACTATGCAGCCTCCATCATTAGGTCGCAGGCAAAAAGCTCGATATCTGAAGAGTAAACGGGCGAAGTTTGCTCTTTCCCGAGCAATGTTTCTTGCCCGTAAGATCGAGGACATGCTGGTTTCTTCCACCTACCGGGACAAGGAGAAGGATATTCGGGAGTACATCAATCGCAATTCCAGCGATGTGGAGTATGTGCTTCTAACAGACGCGAGTTGCAAGTCTATCATCCACACCAATGTTTTTCGAGAAGGCATTGTTTTCGATGATCCTGTGGGAGAGCGAAGCGTCAAGAGCCCCATTCCACTGAAGCAGATTTTTATTCGCGATACTGGCCAGCTGGTGCTGGACGCCTCCAGCCCTATCATTGTCAACGGAGAGCGCCGTTTTACCCTCCGGGTAGGCCTTACTCTCATCCGGGGCAGTCTAAAACTCAACATTTACCTTTTTACGATTCTCCCTGTCGTTCTCGTAGCAGTTGCCGCCGGACTCATAACTCATCCGCCCCTTGAAATGATCTGGATTCCCATGGGTGCCATCGGTATGGGAAGCACCTTTGCCTACTGGTTGACTCGCAAATATGACCGCGCATTAAAAGATATATTCACCGGCACCTGGGCCATTGCGCATGGCGATCTGACATTTCTCTCTACTCCCCAGGTAAAAGATGATCTGGGCAAAGTGGTTTATGAGGTAAATAAAATCAGCCTGGGACTTCGCTCCATCATTTCAGAACTGGCCATCATTTCGGAAGAGGTGCGATATTATGGTGAAGAACAGGTCTCGTCCACCGCAGATCTGAAGCAGGGAATCGAGTCTATCACTGCCAGTATGAGCGACCTAACTTCACAGGCGGAGAATCAACACTCCTCTCTTGTACGCTCTGTTCAACTGAGCAGTGAAGTTGACCTGGCCATGAAGGAGATGGCCTCCAGCGTAGAGAGGACGGTGTCAGTCTCTCAAGAGGCTCTGCGCAGATCTCAATCTGGAACTGATGCGGTGAATGACTCTATGAGTCAGATGGAAACGATTCGAAATGCGGTGCTGGGTTCCAGAAAGATTGTCTATGAACTGTCTGATCTGTCACGGCAGATCGGTCATATTACAGGAGCCATGACAGGAGTAGCTGAGAAGACCAACATGCTCTCTCTAAACGCATCTATTGAAGCTGCCCGGGCCGGGGATCAGGGCAGGGGATTTGCAGTGGTAGCCACGGAAGTAGGAAAGCTGGCCGAAGAGTCCAATCGATCCGCCAGGGAAATTCTCAGCATTATTCAGAAGACGCAGGAGCGAATTGCTGAAGCAGTAGCAGCCATGGACACAGGAGCCCGGCAGGTGGATATGGGAATGAGTGTCATCAGTACAGCCGGAGAGTCCATTCATACCCTTGTTCACGCGGTGGAAAGCACCTCCCGGGAAATTCAGCAAAACCACACTCAGTCTGGAGAACTTCTCATAGCTGTAAAAGAGCTCCTTTTGCGCCTCCAATCGGCGCGGGAGATATCTCAAATGAATGAAGGCGTTTCCAGAGATGTGTCGGCCATTACTGATCATCAGCTCCTCTCTACTCAAACCATTGTGGCAAATGCTCTGGGGTTGGCGGAGGCTGCCGATGAGCTGCAGCGATTGATCTCCCGGTTTCAGCTTTAGGAGCTTTTAAATAAAAGAATTGCTATTCACCGCGGATGGTCGATGATAATATAAGAGTACCCATGCCGGGTCTTTCGAATTACTATGTTACAATCCAGAAAGCAACAGCTCACCGGTCGGCAAAAAGCAGCCATCTTTCTCATTACT
>JBNLFC010000246.1:0-5940 GCA_050305335.1 Leptospirales bacterium | reverse complement strand
AATTATCCATTGCACTTTCTCCTTCCAGAAACATGCCACAACGCCCAAATATCTGATCGACAAGTGCAGCCTACGTCAAGTTGAAAAACAATTGACCGAAACTAAAATCCAATCTATCAAATGATAGAGGGTAAAAAATGGGAAAGCGTAATATTACGATTGGAGATATAAAGCTCGTATTGTATTCAATCAGCATGATTGCCCTGTACATGGTCTACATCTACTTTGCCCCTGGCTCACTGGCAACTATCGTTCTGGTTATCATGGAAACGGCAACGGATACAATCAGCAAGGACACTGGCCATCAGAATGCTCACCCTGGTTCCACCATGAAAGTGATCATTTACACCAGCCTTACAATTTTTTTTCTCCTATTCAGCGGGATTTCTGCCATTTCCTTCTGGGGAGCCAGCAGACTCAAACGTTATCTCAAAAATGATTTTAAGAAATAAGAATGCAGTTGACAGTGCCCTGCAAATCCATTTCTCTAAAAATGAGCAGGGTCTGGAACTCACTGCAATATGCCGAAAGTAAGGCAATTCAGGAGGAAAGTATGACCGATTTTTTGAAAAATATAAAACAAAGATTGATTCTGTTTTTGATGCCCTTTGTTTTTCTCCTTTCCATTCAATCGTTATTTCCCTTGAACGTGGACTCCCCGGCGCTATACCCGGAAGGAGTCACATATGATTCAAAAAGAGATCTTTTTTTAATCACCTCGTTGCGAAAGGGGATAGTCAGTCGCGTCAACCACAAGGGAAAAGCAACTCCATTTTTTAAAAATCCTAAAATAATATCCGCCGTTGGAATTAAATACGATACACAGAGGGATCGTGTTGTAGTGTGCGGATCAGACCCGGGAGTCGGAGAGCGCACTTCTCCCGCTACACTGAAAAAAACAATGGGAGTCGCGATATTCAGGGCCTCCGATGGAAAACTGATTAAATTTCTGGAACTGAACTCATTGAATGCTGGTCCAAACTTTTCCAATGATCTTACCTTCGATGATGCTGGAAACATTTATGTAACGGACAGTTTTTCTCCAATAGTTTTCAAAATTGATATGAATTATAGAGCATCCATTTTCTTGAAAAACAAACGTTTCGAGGGAAATGGCTTCAATCTAAATGGAATCGTTTATCACAAAGACGGATATTTGATAGTTGCAAAATCTAACGAAGGCGCTCTTTTTAAAATTCCTCTATCAAATCCTGAAGAATACCAGCAAATCCAGGTAGATAAAAATCTGGTAGGTGCGGATGGCCTTGTTTTTGTCGGCCACCGGCTGGCTGTGGTATCGAACTCACAGAACAAAGTATTTTTACTTTCCAGCACCGATCATTGGAAGCAAGCTCACATAGAAGAACAATACGAAGGAAAAATTCTGGACTTCCCCACGACGGCGACTGTTGCGAAAGGTGATCTTTACATTATGAATGCAAAACTCGGTCATCTATTCGGGGGAGATCGTTCCATTGGAAGATTTGAAATTCTCAATGTTAAATCTGACCTGCAAAGATCACGGGATTGAAAGGCAGCCCCACTACCTGCTCTTGTTTCCCGGAGTCGTCCATGGGTGAATGCAAGCTTTGAGTTGTCTCTCGTTTCATCTTCTATGTAAGTGCGGCTTCAACGGGAAGGTCTATACGTATCAGCATCCCCTTACAAAAGGGGATATGGACGTTACGCCAGGAAATCTCGCATCCATGCAGCATTGATGCCCATTTCCAGCTGCTTTCGTTGTCTCAGAAGTTGCTTGAACTCAGCCTCCGGAATAGGTTTACTGATTAAGTAGCCCTGCATAAAATCGCAATCGTTGGCCAGCAAGAAATCCAGTTGCTCTCTCGATTCCACACCTTCAGCAATTACTTTTAAATTTAGAGTATGTGCCATGGTTATGATGGTTCTCGTGATGGTCATATCGTCTCGATCGACCGGAATGTCCCTGATGAAGGACTTGTCGATCTTGAGTTTATCAATGGGAAAACGTTTTAAATAGCTCAGGGAAGAGTAACCTGTTCCAAAGTCGTCAATGGAAAGATGAATTTCCAGTTCGTTCAACTGGCGCATGGTGCGAATGATGGATTCGGTATCCTCCATAATCATGCTTTCAGTCACTTCAAATTCAAGATAGCGACCTGAAAGTCCGGCCTGGTTTAGAATACGCCTAACATCTTCCACGAAATGAGATTTCTGGATCTGTCGTCCCGAAATATTCACAGCTACCCGGATTTGATCAAAAAAACCGTCCTGATGCTCCTCCAGAAGATCTCGAGTTATACGACACGATTCCTCTAAAATAAAGAGACCGATCGATTCAATCAATCCACTCGCTTCGGCGATTGGAATGAATTCGACAGGGGGGATCATCCCCTCGTCTGGCCGTATCCAGCGAGCCAGGGCTTCCATACCGATGATTCGTCCGGTGGAAAGCTCCAGAAACGGTTGTAGAAAGACCAATATTTCTCGATTTTCAACAGCCTTGCGCAAGGCCGATTCCAGCTCCAACTTGCGCAACGCTTCTTGACTCATCTGGCTGCTGAATTTCCGATAGCCATTTTTCCCTGACTCTTTTGCTCTGTGGAGAGCCATATCTGCGTTTCGAATCAAAACTTCCGTATCTGTTCCATCTTCCGGATAGAGTGCAATGCCCATGGAAGCGGTTAAATAAAACTCCCGATGGCGATAAACAATAGGATCCTGCAGGCTTGTCAGAATCCTTCGGGCAATGGGATCCAGGTCATTGAGCGCGTCACCCTCGTGAAGCAAAATCGCAAATTCGTCTCCACCCACCCTGGCCAGTACGTCATCTCCACGAATTTGAGAGTGCAGTCGTTGCGCCACATGACGCAGAACGCGATCACCGACACTCTGTCCGGCAACGTCGTTCACGTTCTTAAAACTATCCAGATCCAGATAAATAATTCCGAATCGCTTGTCCTTATCAATGCTGCAATGCAAGATTGCTTGCTTTACTTTTTCAAAAAAATACATTCGATTGGGCAAACCGGAGACTGTATCCTCGTAACTTTTATGCTCCATGAGGAGCCTGCCCCGTTCTACCTCACTCAGGTCGGCAAAGAGCCCTAGATACCATGCTGCATTCCCGGTGGAGTCATGAATGGTATGAATCGATAACCATTGAGGGTAGATCTCTCCGTTCTTCCTCTTATTCCAGATTTCACCCTCCCAGTAGCTTTCTGTAAGGATCCCATTCCAGAGGTCCTCATAAAAGCTTTTACCGTGCTTACCCGAACGAAGTATGGAGGGCTTTTTATTCTTCAATTCCTCCTCTGTATACCCTGTGATTCTTAAAAACGACTGGTTTACGTAAATGATGGTTTGATCAAGTCGCGTAATTACAACTCCCTCCAGAGCCAGATCCGAGATCTGCCGATAAAGGTCCAGGGGGATCTCATTGGTACGGGACATCATGCCCTGGCCTCCCCGGGTTCCAGCAAGCTATTGTGGATCTTCTTATTTTCCCAGATAATAATCTCATTATTCGAGGGGGAGACCGGAACAATGGCTCCCTGCGACAGAGGGTGGATCAACCTTCTGGAATTGCAGGCTCGATTGACAACGGTTAAACGACTGCACCGATTGAATGCTCGTTCCATTAATTCGTTGCCCGGATGTATGTAGACACCTTTCTCATTTTTAGCCACACAGTGAAGTTTAAAAACATTTTCCGAAGTTTTCTTCCCACCACTGACCACGTCATATATGGCTACGTTTTCGACCGTAGGGAATGCCTCCAGGGCTTTTACCATCCGTTCAGCCAGGGAATGGCGATTCTGGATGGAGGTTAGCTCCAGGACCTTTTGAAATAGCTGCTCTGTTATCTCCTCTTCTAGACTCATAGGTCATCATGCCTGGTTCATCACTGATCAGACGAACAATCCTGACAAACTACATTCGGTATCCGTTAAAAGCCATTTTTGCAATAGTCTCCGTTCATCCAATACCAATAATAGCTTGAAACAGAGAGGTTGTAGCAACAAATTTGCCAAACTTCTCATCCGACTCCCATTACGGAAGACGTTTTAATATTTTAAAATCCACTATGGACACCATTGTTACAGTGCTGCGCGAGGCTATTTCGCAATTGCGGGAATCCGGAGTGGAAAACCCGGAAAGGGAAGCCAACTATCTCATGGCACTGGCATTGCATACAGATCGTCTGGGACTGATCCGCATTTGCAACCGTGAAATACAGACGGATGAACTACAACGCTTCCGCAACCTTGTTTCAGAACGCTCCCAACGAAAACCCTTTGCTCACCTGAAAGGAGTTGCTCTGTTTTATGGTAGAGAGTTTCAGGTAGACTCCCGGGTATTGATCCCCAGACCTGAAACTGAAGAACTGGTAGAGCTGGCGTTAAAACACATTCCACCCCGAGGGAAAATACTGGATCTTGCCACGGGATCTGGATGCATTGGAATCACCGTGGCTGCGGAACACCATGGCCTCACCATCCATCTTTCAGATATTTCACCGGAGGCGCTGGAGAATGCCAGGGAAAATGCCCGATCTATTCTGGGAGAACGGTCACGTTATTTGCAATTTTTCCTCAGCGACCTTTATGAGGGGCTACCGGGCATTCACTATGACCTGATTGTCAGTAATCCCCCTTACATTTTTCCAGACGAGATGGATCAACTCCAGCCGGAGGTCAGACTGTACGACCCCCATCTGGCTTTGACCCACCCCGACCCGCCTGCCTTGTATCATGGGATATTATCGGGTGGAAAAATGCATCTGACACAGAATGGATGGATGCTACTGGAGCTATCACCCAGGCTGGCCCCATATGCATTGAATAGTGCACAACGTATATTCCGGAGAGCAGAAATCCTGAAAGACCTGTCTGGCAATGATCGCTTTTTATGCGTCTGCCAGAAATAGAACTCTCAATCGGCAATACTTCCGGATCTTTTCAGATAGTTGTTAAACCCGTTCTTCCACGATATATTCGCTGAAAAGATCCTTCTGGTTGCTATGGTTGGACTCTTCGAATGGAATAGGATAGTTGCCTGAAAAACAGGCGTCACACCAGTGTCTAACCACACCGGGTTGCATCATAGCCTGGTGAGCAGAGTCCAGACTCATATAACCCAGTGAATCTACCCGCAAGTATTTGATTATTTCATCCAATGTATGCGTGGCAGCAATCAACTCTTTACGCGTCGGGATATCTATTCCGTAGTAGCAGGGGAACTTCGTGGGAGGAGCACTGATTCGAACATGTATCTCTTTTGCTCCAGCATTTCGGATCATCTTTATGATCTTGCGGGAAGTTGTTCCGCGCATAATGGAATCATCGACAAGCACAACTCGTTTACCCTCTACCGCCGATTGAACAACATTATACTTAATCTTCGCACCGAAATCGCGAATGCGCTGTTCCGGCTCGATGAAAGTCCTGCCTATGTAGTGGGATCGGATCAAACCAGGAGTGTAAGGAATACCGCTCTCTTCGGCAAAACCCAGTGCAGCCACGCTGGAAGAGTCTGGCACGGGAATCACCACATCAGCATCCACAGGATGTTCACGGGCAAGATGACGCCCCAGACTTTTTCGAATCTCATAGACTGACTGGTTGAAGATGCGCGAATCGGGTCGCGCAAAATAGATGTGTTCAAAGATGCATAAAGACTCTTCTCTCTTTTCAAGGGGAAAATAGGAATGCATTCCGCTGCGATCGATCACCACCATTTCGCCAGGTTCTACATCCCTCACATACTTTGTATCCGTAATGTCAAATGCACACGTTTCCGAAGCGAACACAAGCGATCCATCGGGTCTTTCTCCAAAAACCAGCGGACGAAACCCGTTAGGATCCCGGACAGCAATCAAAGAATCCCGGGTGAGCACAAGAAGGCTATAAGCACCCTGAAGCTTGCGTAATGCGTATGTAAGGGCATCCAATAGATTCT
>JBNLFC010000245.1:0-5945 GCA_050305335.1 Leptospirales bacterium | reverse complement strand
CTCACTCAGTTGAAATTAGGTTCCGAGGAGTCGATCTATGTCCGCAAAAAAAACCGGAAAGAAGTCTTCAGGAAAAAAAGAGCTATCTCCGGCCCAAAAAGCCTCTCTGAAAACAAAGGAGGCTTTGCTGGAAAAGCAGATTACCACTTTTCAGGGCAAAATTCTCGCTGCCCGGGTTAAACTTGCTAGAATCACCGATCAAAAGAATGCCAAAATGAAAATGCTCAAGGAGGTTCAGAGAAAGCTTGCGACCTGATCATCCTCATCAGAAAAAGTAGACCGGTGAATTCTCCACCATCAGTCTCCGTCTCTGGAGACTGATGCAATTTCATCTCCATACCGTTGCACACCAATCTCCAGGCTACGAAGAGTATAGAAAAGAGTGCTCCTGCCACCAGAATGAAAGACAACAGCAGGGATGAGAAGGAAAAGCATGGAAGTCCAATACTCAATGGTGCAGTTCTCAGGTAATTCCCATGAGGACGGCAGCATTCTGACTGGAGAATTCAACGCTGCTTCGAGTGATGACCATGGAGGGCCTATAAAGAATTTCTCTTTCCCCTTCCATGCGTGAAACTTCCGAATATCGAATGCCCGGGATGTTTATAAAAAATTGAAAGGGCTGTTTTTCCGAAAAACCCCGAATCAGTTGCAAGGCACGTTCATAATCGATAAAACTGCCGAATGTGCGAATCTGGGTAACCAGATCCTCAGTGCGGACTCCGTACGAGGCAACCTGCAAAGGGAGTGACAGAGCAGTATCGTACAATTCTCGATCCAGATCCAGTACAAATTCAAGTACGCGAAAATCGACTCCGATCGCTTCCAGATATCCTGCGGGGATAGACCCTTCGCAACGCAGCCACTCCTCCTGGTGGTGCAAAAACAAATCCGGTGTCGCGTAACCTGCACTTTTCATGAGTGCAGATTCGGATAGGTTACATTCCCTGTACCGTCTTTTCATGTACTGCCGGGTATGGAAATAGGGGATGTAGTCCTCCACGCTTTTTAGCTCATCTTTGAGCACTGCTGCCATGGAAATCCTCCTTATTTCTGGAACAGGTCAGGGAACCGGATTGAACCCATCCGGCATATCCTCTGAAATGAAACTATCCCCTTTTGATTTTCATTATCAGAAAAAAGCAAAAGAAGGTCAATCACTTAGATTTAAGATAGAAATAAAACTTGCAGGTTTCTGAATCAGGGCTGTCTGCTTGAAGGAATATTGCAAAGCTGCAATCAGATGTCCCACCGGCCCAGTTCGTTGAAAAAATAGAGCGAAGTAACTAAAAAAAGGTCCCGAATCTACACCTGTCCCCTTTTGCGAATACGGAGAAAGGAGAAAAAATTTTAGAGAAGGCTTGTTTAGATGTCCTGAACCGGAGGTAGCATGCTCTGTGAATCTCCGGTAATGATATCAACAATTCGAAAAGGCATTGCGGATGCAACGGCCATACGAGTTGCCCACAGATAAGATATACCGCCTCCCACAAACATACCTGCAAGCCCACCGAGAAAATAAAAAAGCTCCGGTATTACGGGAATTTTTGCCCACCTGAAATAGTAGGCTGTAAAAACGCCTATCAAAAATCCCAGCAGTGGAACACCGTACTGCATTGCAATGATACGAAGCATCACTCCATCAGACTCTTCAATGACTACCTGATCTCCCACACGTGCATGAAGCTGGTTTTCCACCACGATCTCTCGCTTGCCCCCGCCTGTGGGATTGCAAACCACTCTGGCACCGCATTTGCCGCAAGCAGTGCCAGGAGTAAACTCCACGACGGTGCGATCATTTTGAATTCTTACGACTTTTCCCTGCTCCATAATTCCTGCTTAAACGGTACTACCTGTCACACTGCTGCTTGTGGTAAGTGCGCCAGCTTTCTCCATCTCTTCCGTTGAGGCATAGAATTTACCATCTTCACCCAGAAGAACAAGACATCCGGTAGCACATTTTTGTGTAGGCAACTCCATGGCAGTGCCATAGCGATCATATTGTACCACTGCCAGATTGTTCTCCATTACCATGCTTCCTTCGGGTCCGTTTTTTACGCATAAATTGCAGGCTGTGCAAGCATGAATGCAAAGAGTTCGAGAGTAGCGAGCATCATCCTTGTTCTTGCACGCCACGAAAAGCTTGTGAGATTCTGGATGGAGCTCAATAATATTTCGCGGACAGGGTGCGACACAGTTACCACAGCCTGTGCACTTACTTTCGATTATCACAGGAAGTCCGTTGTCATCCATGTACATGGCGTCGAAGGGACACGCTTTCACACAATCTCCATAGCCAAGACAGCTGAAGGAGCAGAGCTTTTCACCACCGCTTGCAAGAGAGGCAGAGGCGCATGTTTTACCTCCACGATACTCCGCTTTGTAAGCTACCTTATCTTTGCCACCCTGGCAAAGAACACGGGCAATCTGGCGCTCTCCATGGACCACTTCCACACCCATGATAGAACCTATATCACTCAAAACATCTGGAGTGGCTACCGGACATCCATTGGGTTCCACAACACCCTCGACCACGGCGTTAGCAAATGCTCCGCAACCAGGGTATCCGCAGCCACCGCAATTGGCATTGGGCAATACTCCGGTAATTTCTAAAACACGAGGATCTTCTTCTACGGCCAGTTTTTTATCAGCAATGGCCAATCCCATTGCGAATAGGGCGCCCAGTCCCCCCATACTTCCCACAGCCATGGATAGTGAAGTGAAATCGATCATCAAGTCTCTCCTCTCTTTGAATAATAGGCTCACACAAGCCCATTAGAATATAACTAAATTTGTTACAGATCCAAATATGACTTTTTTCAGCTGCTCGCTCTCTGCGGACAGTGAAAGGTCATTTTCCATTATTATATGGAAATGAGTCCTGCAAACCCCATAAAAGCAAGGGCTATGCTTCCCGCCACCAGCATTGTGATTCCCGCACCACGGAAATGCACCGGTACATCTGCCATCTCAAGCTCTTCACGGATTCCGGCCATAATCACCAGTGCCAGAGTAAAGCCAACGCCAGCTCCCAGGGCAAAAACCAGGTTCTGCATAAAGTCATATTCGCGTAAAACCGAGAACAGAGCAAGTCCCAGAATGGCACAATTGGTAGTGATCAGCGGGAGATAAATGCCCAGTGCTTCATAGAGAGGCTTCGAAACTTTCTTAATAAACATCTCCACCAGCTGCACGAGCGATGCAATCACCAGAATGAAGGCTACATATTCCAGGACCTCCACATTGTACGGTACCAGAATGAGGTGGTAAATGAGCCAGGTAACAACGCCGGCAATGACCATTACGAATGTTACTGCCATCCCCATGCTCACAGCAGAAGATAGCTTTTTAGACACACCCACAAAAGGACATATCCCCAGAAAGTAACTGAGGACAAAGTTGTTCACCACTGCGGCGGAGATAAAAATCAGTACGAGTGTCATGCTGCGCTCCTTGTACGTGCATTAATCCAGTTGGCACCGGCTATCATGAATCCCAGGGTCAAAAAGGCACCCGGTGGAAGAATCATCACCATCCACGGGTCAATTGCTCCTGGCATGGCCTCCATACCAAAAAAAGTTCCACTACCCAGTATCTCCCGAACTCCGCCTAGAAAGACCAGAACAAGAATAATACCAATTCCCATTCCAATGGCATCTACAGTGGATCGTACTGGATTATTGCGAGACGCAAACGCTTCTGCCCGCCCCAGAATGACACAGTTTACTACGATCAGAGGAATGTAAGGACCCAACTCCTTGCTGATAGGTGGAAAGTAAGCAGCCAGAAAGCGATCCGCCAGTGTTACAAACCCGGCAATGATTACAATGTACCCTGCAATTCTGACCTGCGCGGGAATCAAATTCCGCAGAAGAGAGATAAAAAGCGATGAGCTAATCAACACAAAGGTAGTCGCCAGTCCCATAGCAAGTCCGTTCACTGCCGATACGGTTACAGCAAGAGTGGGACACAAACCCAGGAGTTGTACCAGAACAGGGTTTTGCTCCCAGAGGCCCTTCAGGAACTCTACCAATATCGGTTTTTCTCTTTTTTCAGCCATAGAAGATTACCTCCCCTCCTTTGCGCTGGTGGATACGACAGCCGGATTCGAGGCGGCCGATGGAGCGTTAGCAGAAATTTCTGGAAAAGCTGCCCGTATTTTTTTCATCCAGTCGTTTACAATGTTCACTGTAGATCGAGAAGAGATGGTAGCGCCGGTAATGGCCTGAATCTCATTCTCTTTAGATGGTTTCTGGTTCTTCACATACTCAACAGCAGGATCTACAACGATCCCTTTAAACTGTTCGGTGAACCATTTGCGATTTGTCTTGTTGGATGGATCATCTTCGATTTTCGTTCCAAGACCCGGAGTTTCGGTCTGCCCCAGAATCTTCATGCCTGTGACATTTTTCAGAGATGGATCCAGTCCCAACATCAACGAAATCTTACCCTGGAAACCACTTCCCACCATATTTACTGCATAGCCCACCAGCTCTTCGTTGCCAGTCTCATTTTTGTGATAGCCAGCATATAGAGTAATATCATTTGCCTTTTTCTCTTCATAGCGGTCGTGGGGAGGCAGAACTTCTTTAATGGCGGCCTTCAACTCCTCCTGTCGATGTTGCTCCACCAGAGGAGCTGTGAAGCCCTCCCAGGTTTGAAGTACACCGCCGGTAATCAGGGAAATGCCAGTTAAAACCAGCACCATTTTTACTGCCACATTCATGCCGCCTCTCCTTCACCCAGATATTTAGGTCTTGTATAGCGATTGATCAGAGGAACAAATGCGTTCAAGAGTAAAATAGAGAACATAACGCCCTCCGGGAGGCCTCCGAAGATTCGAATGATCACCAGAATGATACCGATACCGATACCGAATATCCAGGCACCCAGCGGTGTGATGGGTGAGGTGACCATGTCAGTTGCCATAAAAAATGCTCCCAGCATAAGACCGCCGGAGAATAGCATGAACAGTGGAGCGGGATAGGCTTCCGGGTTGATGAGATGAAGAGCTCCGGAAAAGAGTGCCACAGTTCCCAGCATACTCGCCGGAATACGCCAGTCTGCGTACTTCATAACCAGCAGAAAGAGGCCGCCTGCAATAATGGCAATAGCTGATGTCTCTCCAAGGGATCCACCTGTATTGCCCCAGAACATTGGTGCAAGGTCCGTTAATGCATGCTCAAACTTAAACTTTCCCAGAGGTGTAGCCGCAGTAATGGCGTCCAGATTCCCTGTAATAGTGGCCGGTTGGATCCAGGTTGTCATTGGTGTGGCAAAACTGATCTGTAAAAAAGCGCGGCCCAGAAGTGCTGGATTGAAGATGTTGTATCCGAGACCTCCGTAGATATGCTTTCCAATCACAATGGCGAAAACGGCTCCCAACGCTCCCTGATACAGTGGCAAAGTGGGAGGCAGGGTCAGAGCCAGTAAAAGCCCGGTTAGAACCGCACTCCCATCCACAAGGGTAATGCTGCGCTTTCGCATTTTGTTCATTGCAAGTTCGGTAACCATGGCAGCTGCCACACAGGCAAGAATCATCCATGCTGCGCGAAAACGAAAGTAGTAGAGGGCCATGAGTGTGGTGGGTAGAAGTGCTGCCACCACACTCCACATAATCCTTGTTACACTGCCCTGATGAAAGTCATGGGGAGATGTTGAGATTACAAGATTGTATTCGGGACGATAGAGTTTATCCGCGGCGCTCTTTTTTGCAGGCGCGGCAGGCGCAGGTGCTGCTGCTTCACTCTTTCCCGTCTCGGGGGCGGACGTTTCTCCCCCGCCACTCTGATTTACTGCATCCATATCACTCTTCCTTCAAACTTTGTCTGCTGCATTCCTCGTAATACTTATCGTAAATCGAAGATGCGCTATTTTTTAAGATTACTCAGCTTTAACTTCCCCACACGAATCCACTGCACCAGCGGTATGTGCGAGGGACATAC
>JBNLFC010000244.1:0-5962 GCA_050305335.1 Leptospirales bacterium | reverse complement strand
CGATGGCGAGGGCGTGGCCGCCGCGTACGATTCGGTCGGCAAGGCAACCTTCATGGACTCGCTGGATTCGCTCCGGCCCTTCGGTGTCATGGTCAGTTTCCGTACGCCAACATGGGGTTGGTCGATGAGTGGAAGAAAATTGCCCCGGCTACGGGCCTGGATTGCATAAGCTGTCACGCATCCATTCGCACCAATCGACATCGTGTAACTTATTTGAAGCACGACGCCATTGAAGAAGATGGCAAGAATAACAGTGAACTTTGTTATGGATGCCATGGTGGGCGGGCATGGTATAGGACTTCCTATCCATATATACGGCATTCCTGGTCAGGTATGGCAAAACAGACGCCCGTATGGGCCCAGGACAGGAATACCAGGGGAGCCGAAGATGAGTGAACGATCTGGAAGCTGGGAGGAAAGGGTATCTGAAATTCTCAATCAGACCGTGCGTCTGGATCGTCGTGAATTTTTAAAGTTATCTGCCTCTGCTGGTCTTGCCGCAGGCACAGCCCTTTTTTTACAGGAGGGATCGTCAGCTTTTCCTTATGAACCCTATCCATTGGATGATGAGATGACCACGGTTTTGACTTCTTGCGCTCATAATTGTGGAGCACGACATATCCTGATTGCTCACAAGAAAGGAGATACCATAGTACGACTTTCCACGGATGATGGACTCAGTGGAAACGACTCCACAGGCCAATATGGACTGGATACGCTGGAGCGTCCCCAATTAAGAGCCTGTTTGCGCGGTCGCTCTTACCGTACAAGAATCTATTCACCGGATCGACTGCTCTACCCGATGATTCGTGCTGGAAAAAGAGGGGAAGGGCGCTTCTACCGAGCCTCCTGGGATGATGCGCTGGACTTTGTTGCTGAAAAGATGATTCGCATCAAGGAGAATTACGGTCCCACGGCCATACTGGATCAGAGCTATGCGGGTGCATCCTATGGGGTGCTTCATAAATCAGACCAGGTATCGGGGCTGCTGGGCCGGTTCCTGGGGATGTTCGGATGTAGAACCAGCTCATGGTCCGTTCCATCTTACCAGGGAACTACTTTCAGTTCCCACACCACGTTCGGTACCATCAAAGACGGGAGCGACGATTCTACTTTCGCCGCATCCAGATTGGTAATTCTATGGGGATGGAATCCCGCGTACACATTTCACGGTTCCAATACTTTTTACTATCTGCGTATTGCAAAGCAAAAGGGATGTAAGTTCTTTGTGGTGGATCCGCAATTCACCGATGCTGCGGCAGCGTACGATGCCCAATGGATTCCCATTCGACCCAATACCGATGCTGCCATGCTTGCGGCTATGGCTTATGTGATTTTCAGAAACAATCTACAGGATCAATCGTTCATCAATCGCTTTGCTCTTGGTGTGGACGCGTCTACCATGCCAGAGGGCTACCAGGACCTGGAGAGTTTTAAAGATTACATAATGGGGCAGAGGGATGGAGTTCCAAAGACTCCTCGATGGGCTGCTGAAATATGCGGTGTTTCTCCGGAAACGATTGAAAACCTTGCCAGGATGTACGCTACCATAAAACCGGCCGCACTGAAGGCTTCCTGGGCTCCCGGGCGTAACTCCTATGGTGAACAATACAATCGAATGGCTGCAGCATTACAGACTATCACTGGAAATATTGGAATCGAGGGTGGAAGCGCAGAAGGAGTAGGCAAATCATGGATGCCGCAGTCCATCGCTTATCCATATGATGAATACTCCAGCCTCTGGTGGGCTTCTATTAAATCCGATACCTGGGCGAAAGTTGTTTTGCAATATCCGAACGTGAATCGCCGTGATATTGGGCTGTGGCCGCGTAAGGATCGTTACAATGGAGTGATTCCCAATATCAGGGCTGTCTGGTGGCAGGGATCTAACTGGTTAAACCAGTTGCCCAACATCAACCAGGCACTTCGTGCGGTTCAAAAGCTGGATCTTGTGGTGGGACAGGATCATACTTACACACCCTCCGGTCAATATGCAGACGTTCTTCTGCCGGTGGCCACCCATTTCGAAAGGCATGATGTGGCACTTCCCTGGTATAAGGGCGCTTTTTATATACATAGACCGAAGGTGATCGAGCCTCTGGGACAGGCCAGAACCGATTTTCAGATTTTTACGGAACTGGCCTATCGCCTGGAAGGACATGCTACGGTTAAGAATTTCGGAAAACTTTATAATCCACTGGCAGATCGGAGTTACTTCCATAGCAATGAGACTACCGATGAGGCCTATCTTCGTATCTGGTGGAACGAGAAGGTTATGAAAAAACAGAGCGTCTCGATGAGCTGGGAAGAATTTAAGAAATCGGGGGTCTATCGTTTTTCCGGCAAGCGGATCGCTTTTTTTGATCAGATTCACGATCACAAACCTTTCCCTACCTCCTCCGGGAAAATAGAGATTTTTTCTCCGGCTCTTCATAGCTATGAGTTGAAAAAGAGCTGGCATAAGACCATCTATGGCCGTTACATTCCACCCATTCCGAAATGGATTGAGCCCTTTGAATACTGGAAGAGTAAAAAGTCCATGCGTTATCCTTTTCATATGGTAACTCCTCACCCTCGCTGGAGAACTCATTCTATTTATTATAATATTCCATACTTGCGGGAAACCTACAGGCATGAGATAACTATCAGTGGGAGCGATGCCAGGAGATTGAATCTCAAGTCGGGTGATACTGTTGAGGTCTTCAACGATCGGGGAAGAATTGTGCTTATGGCCCGGGTCACCGAAAGAATCATGCCCGGTGTTGTGGCGGTTCATGAAGGTGTCTGGATGGATCTGGATCCTGATGGAGTGGATATGGCCGGAAATCCCGATCTTCTTACGATTGATCGTCCCTCTCCTGCTGGAGCTTTCGCATACAACACTGTTCTTTGCGATATTCGGAAGAGCGAGCGAGTCTATCGTCCCGGTTGGGATAATCTGACGTCCAGTGAAAGTTCCCGATACCGGGAAGCTCGAAAAAAAGCATCCCGCAGTCGGCGCTGGAAGGAGGTGTGAGCCATGGGAAAGGAGATGGAGGGTAGGGCAGACTACACACCGGTCATTCCCCGGATGCAGATGGGCTTCATCCATAATAATCGTGACTGCATCGGATGTCGGACATGCGAGATTGCCTGCAAAGATAAAAACGACCTACCACCTGGTCCTCGTTTTCGCCGCGTGATACATGTGGAAGGAGGGAAGTATCCTCAGGTTTTTGCTTACTATGTCAATCTTTCATGCAACCACTGCATGTACCCGGCATGCGTGCCAGTCTGCCCCACTGAAGCGATCTTGAAAAATTCAGAAAACGGTGTGGTGGATATAGACTCAACATTGTGCATTGGTTGCCGACGTTGCGAGGCTGCCTGTCCTTATGGCGCTCCTCAATGGGACAATGGTGCCGGCGTGGTTAAGAAGTGCAACATGTGCATTGACGAACTGGAGGCGGGAAGAAAACCCTATTGTGTTGCCTCCTGCTTGATGCGTGTATTGGACGTTGGTCCTCTGGACGCGTTGAAAAATGGTACGTATAAAACAAAGGCGAAGGGACGGGGAGAAAAAGCGGTGCGCCGCATTAACAACCTGGCGGATCCGGGGTTAACGGAACCGAGCATCCTATTCATACCTCACAGGATGGGCGTAGATGCACGCCACCATTAAAGACTCATTCGTTGCTATTGCCGACGATTTGCATCTTCTGGCAGCATTGCATGCGTCTGAGATAGACGAGACCATGCTGGGCTATCTCAAGGAGACCAATTTCCCCCAACATCTTGCCCTGGATGTTGCTGTGGAGAGTCTCTCTTACCCTTTGTTTAAGAATGAGCCGGTGAGTGACGGAACATTGAAGGAGCT
The DNA here is from genome assembly GCA_050305335.1 of Leptospirales bacterium. Lineage (GTDB taxonomy): Bacteria > Spirochaetota > Leptospiria > Leptospirales > Leptonemataceae > JBNLFC01. Next base: position 2,106 of record JBNLFC010000244.1, on the reverse strand, counting down.
GGCAACCCAGTATTCATCCCTTTTTCTGCTTTCAAAAAAACGAGTGGCTGCAGAGGAGAGCTTTTTTACCAGTCCCGACAGATCCCTCAGGGAAAAACCTTTTTATGAGTTGAGGAAGCTTTATCGTGAACATCAAAAAAGAAATGTAAGCGATCTTGCCGATGATCATATAGCCCTGGAACTGGAGTATATGGCCCATCTCTCACGTCAGACCGTAAGTCTGGATGGGGAGAGGTTTCTTTCAGGAATTCAAACAGTACATGAGTTTCTAACAAACCATCCGCTTCGCTGGTATCCCCAATTTCTGGATATGGTGCGTGAGTTTTTTTCTTATCCTTTTTACCGGACTCTGGTGATAGTGACGAATCGTTATCTGGAAAGTTACCGGCAACTACTGGAGTGCCTTCTTTTCGAAACAAAGCCTGGTCATGAGTAAGACCCTTTTGTATCTTGAAAACTATGCCGGATAAAAGAGCTCTTTTTTCCATTGACAGCGCCATCCCTTCAACAGGATACTCTATTAAACCGTGAAGCTCTTTTGGCGGAGCAAATATCCATCACGGATGGTTTTATTCGCTATGAAAAAAATACTGTTATTCATTACCTTCTTGTTTATCTCTCAACCTCTCTTTGCACTGGGAACCTATGCAGAAGGAGAGGTTTATATGAAAATTGTTAAAATGGAAAGCAGCGGCATTGTTTTCGAATCGTACGAAGGCACGGGTGAGATCACTTCGTATAAACAGGATGAGGTCTGTAACGATCGAGAAAATGAGTGCTACACTCCGGTGACAGAAAAAGTGAACTTCAGCATACGGCCTGAAACAGAAAACGGTGCTCTCGCAAAGAGACTGCAAAAGAAAATGGACCAGGAGGTACTCGTTCGTTATCGATATCATCGAATCGAACCCGTTGCGCTGGGCACGAACTTTGAAATCCTGGAAGTGAACGATCTGGATCATCCGACGGGGGAGGAAAAACTGCCTGAACAATTCTCCGTAGAGAAGACCGGCAGTAAGCGCAACTACTATCTGGCAGGGAGAATTTTGCGACTGGAATATGTTGGCACAGTAATTGGAACATATGAAGGTATTTATCTGGACTCTCAGCGAGGGAAAGTTCATCCATTTTCAATTACAAGTAAGGAAATGGCGGAATATGCGTGGAAAGCAATGCTTTTGAAGCGTGACTATGTAATTGGCCTCAGTCAGGCCTATGTGACCGGCTTTCGGGAATCCCACTATGATCTTTTTGAAGTAAATCTCAACCCGGCAGAACTTCCGGCTCTGCAGAGGAAAGCGGCAAAAGCAAATGCACAGGAAGAACGCGATCGAAAAGACCAGTCTCCTCAGTAACCTCTCCGGGGAGCGGAAAGTTTCATATTTTCTCTGGACCGTACAGAGAATCTTCCTGGAACTGGATTATGGAAGCCAATGAGACATCCAATCCGTTTGATCTTGCAGCAGCCACATGGGATGAAAAACCCTCGCGAGTTGAACTGGCACACCGCCACGTGAATGCTATAAAAAGCAAAGTTCTTCTAAATGACACTATGGACCTTCTGGACTACGGATGCGGCACCGGTCTGGTTTCTCTCCAGTTACTCCCCCATGTAAAAAGCCTTCTGGGGCTTGACACCTCTGCAGGAATGCTGGAGGTGTTTCGCAGGCGCTTAACGGAGAACAGGTTAACCAACGGCCGATGTGAAATCATGGGGAGCACCATCCCGGAAAACTCTTTTCACCTGATCATTTCCACCATGACCATGCATCATGTGGAAAACCTCGCTCCTCTGTTTAAACAATTTCATACTGCTCTTCATTCCGGCGGGCGTGTAGCTCTTCTGGATCTGGATGAAGAGGACGGATCTTTTCATGGGGTTGACGCAGCGGGTGTATTTCACCTGGGTTTTAATCGAAACGATTTCGCCAGCGCATTAAAAGATGCCGGCTTTCGTAATATATCAGTGGATACGGCATCTACATTTCGACGTGAAGGAGATGTTAGAGATTATTCTATTTTCATTGCTCTGGGAGAGAAATAGAAAAACCGATCATTTTCTTCTACATGATGCAACAGCTATCCTGGGGCCAAAGTCAACAAGCA
>JBNLFC010000243.1:0-5967 GCA_050305335.1 Leptospirales bacterium | reverse complement strand
CTATGATTGCTCTTAATATTACGCTACCTTTTCATCCTGGAACTGCCATTCATATCTGGACCATGCAGCCGGAATTTCTCAGGTGATCAGATAATGACTGCAATTATAGTCATATAGTTCTACAAAAAACAATATGGAGGTAAAGCATGAAAAAAAGGTTAACTTTTTTTTTGATTCTCATCTTTCTTTTTGCGGTGAGCGCCTGCAAAAAGCAAGTGACGGCCATTGTGGATGTTGCCCTCACCGAAAACCCGGGTGATAAGCACTACATAAAAGGCGGCCTTGTGAAACGAGGTGAGTACATGAATGTTCTGGAAGAGAAAGACGTAGACGGAGCGAAATATTATCTGGTCCAGATCAAAGATGTTTCAACGAAAGGGTGGCTGCTCCAAAAATGGGTTCACGAAGGGGAACTGAAAGAGGTTAGCATTGTGCGCGACACAGATCTACTCATGCGACCCGGTGAGAACAGCCCCAAATTCAACTTCCAGGCAAAAGCCGGCCTCACAGTATTTCAGATTTCCACAAAAGGGGATTACGTCGAAATTCAGTTTCCGGCTCTGGGAAAGTCCACTGCATTTGTAAAAAAAGATGCCATTGGCAACGCGTCAGAGATCACCAGATCTCTCACACTGCCGGGACTTGGAAAAGCTACGGTCAGCGCAACTTCTCAATATAAGCGAACTGACGGTACAGAAAGTGAATTTGATCCAAGAAATCTTTTTGATGGAAGCCTCCAGACCGCATGGTGCGAAGGTGCTAATGGCACCGGTGAAGGTGAAGCGATAACGCTTTTTTTTCAAGCTCCCGTTACGATTCGCAAAATCGAAGTGGTGAATGGCTGGACAAAAAGTGAAAATCTTTACACAATGAATGGCAGAATTGCAAAGCTCAGAGCCAGATCGGACTATGATGGAGATGTGACTCTGGATCTGCAGGATAATAACTATGATTACCAATCTACTGATGTTATGATTTCTGGATCCAGAATCACATTCACAGTCGACAGCACTCACAAGGGAAGAGATCCCGATACCTGCATGGCGGAGATTCGTCTGACCGGCAACCAGGGTGTCGAGGAAATGGACTATCACTGATTTGCAACATTTATCACTGAGGAGGCGTACCTGAATGTTTAAGCACATCCGATTTTTAATGGTTTTGTGTATGGTGCCCATTGCACTCGCGGCCGAACCCTTTCAGCGGGGAGAGGCTAGAGTAACCGCAAGTGTACTGAACGTAAGAAACATCGCCTCTTCCGGTGGTAATGTAGTAGGCACGGTAAGGCGCGGAGATATAGTGCAGGTGGTCGATCGATCGGTCAATGAAGCAACCATTGAGGATCTGACAGACCATTGGTACAAGATTTCCATCCCGGGAAAAAAGATTCAAACCGGCTGGGTTTTCGGAGGTTATTTGACCTTCGAAGTAAATATGGAAGCTGGCCTCAGGTTTCGCTCCCTGCAACCTGCGTCGGAAACATATACTGGCGTCGCTTTTTTCTCTACCGGTGATGCAATTCTCGGAACCGATTCCGGTGTTCTTTACATTACCTCTGATCGCGGAAGGAACTTCAGAAAAATTGTCCCGCAGGCTCTGGGCAACAAAATGGGCGGAGTTAAAAGGATTGTGGCATTTGGGAAGGACATCTGGATTGCGGCAGCCGGAGGAAAAAGAGGCGGGGTATGGAAGACTTCCAATAATGGAACCTCCTGGACTCAGTTCACCACTGCTCAAGGTTTGTCATCTAATGACATAAACGACATTGCTCGATCGGAAGATGGCTCTATCTGGGCCGCGACAGGTGCGGGAATATCGGTTAGCCACAACAACGGGGCTCGATGGGAAAGTTATGGACCGGCGGATAACGCTAATGCTTTTACCGCTATAGCCGTATCCTCCAGCAAAGGGTCATATACCGTCCTGGCAGGCTCAGGGCATGGTCTCTATTCAACTGCTGCGGAAAGCGGTTTTTTCGGCGGAAAAGAAACTGTATGGAAGAGGCTGGGTGAAAACGAAAACCGTATCAATACGCTGGCTATTTCTCCGGACTCATCTGTATACATTGGCACCAACAAGGGATTATTCAAAACCTCACTGACAGATCTGAATCACTGGAATGCAATTGGCGGTGAAACCAATGTTCACCACATTGCTCTGGATGAGCAATCCAATCGCCAGCCCCGAGTCTCTGTAGGCACCTCCAACGGTCTCAACATTTCTCTGGATCAGGGCGTCTCCTGGGCTACCTACAAAAAGGAACACGGTCTGGCCGGAAATCAGGTTTTTGAAATTGCAATTCATCCTCGTGACCACAGCATCTGGACTGCATCCGGCGATTCGGGAGTCAGTCTGCACGATTGAAACTTCCCCCTGTGATACATATCTTGCCTGGCCTTGCTGCCAGGCACCTCACTCTGAATTGCAAAATGGAAATCGTTATTTACGGAAATACTTCTTTCTGGTGAGTGGGCGCATTTCTGAGATACACAAATCATTCCATTTTTCACCGGGAATCGTAGAGCGCACAATTACAACCATACTATGGGCTTTCACAGGCTTCACTGAAATTCGTTGTGCGCGATCCACATCGGCCAGCTGAATGGTTTGTGTGGTGCCATCGCTGAATTGAATGTCAGCACTTTTCAGTCGGCTGTTTTTCTTAAATAGATCCCCATATCCCGGGTAATTGGGATTATGAGACCCCGGCCAGATCTCAATTCCCACAATTTCTTGCTCTGAAAAGTCAAAGGTAATACTCGAATTAACTCCATGATGGTTGGCAGGTGTCCACCAGGTTTCGGGGTTGCCGTCTGTTAAATGCGTATTTCCAAATCCGGTCATAGAAGCTGTAGAGTTTACGTTGTAAATGTATACGTAAGAATCACGGGTTACAAATGTTTGCAAAAAAAGAACTGTCAAACCAGGCAACAGGGCAAACAGGAAAAAAAATCCGGGAATCAACGTTTGCGGCAATTTCAAAAAATCGGCACGCATATATGTTTTATAATGAACCAGCGCAATAACAATGTTAAAAAATAAAAATACTGTAAGAGCAAAAAGAAAGATGATAGCCACTCCCATATCATTTCCTTTATGGCTTTGCACAACATTCTTCATTGTAAAAATGAAGAAAATACCCGGCGCCGCAAAGACTGCTATATTCAATAATGTGATCACATATCCTGACTTTGAGGAAAAAAACCAGGATGAACTGGCAAATAATGTCCAGAAAAAAACACCCGAAGAGAAGGCAATCACTAAAGAAACGTTGTATCCTGGATCAGAAGCCTTCCATTGCGCGCTAAAGACAATTATCGCAACTAAGGCTGCCACCAGTCCAATCAGCAAATTGAATACGCCCAGAATGCGAAACGAGAGTGGATATTTCATAAGACCTCCTGATTTTTAGAACCACTTTTCCCAACCTTTTATACAAAACTATTCTATCAATCTATTTACCAGTGGTATTCACCTTATAACCGAAGCGCTTTTTCCAGACGTTCTTTCACACTCTGCATTGAATAAAATTCTTTGACATACTGTCGACCCAGTGCGCCTCGTCGTGCACATTCCCCCGGATTTGTTTCCGCAAGATCAAGCGCCCGGGAGAACTCTTCCTGATTTTTATAAGACCAGCCACCTCCGCTCTGCCCTACATGCTCCAGAAGAACATCGCTTTCTCCATTTATAAGCACGGGCAATCCATATGCCATAGACTCCAGTGTAGCAATGCTCAGACTTTCCATACGGGATGGCATAACAAAGAGCAATGCACCAGATCGTAAGCGGGCAAGTTCATCTTCCGATACACGACCGGTAACAACAAGATCCTTCCTTCTTTTGGGCAAATAGTTTCCCTGACCAACTAGCAAAAGATGCAATGAAGAATTCTTATGCTCTTTTTTATATTTTACGAAAAAATCTACAAGAATGTCACATCCTTTTCCTCGGTCCATGCGACCGGCGTAAAGAATGTATGGAAATGAATTGCTTATCTCCTTTTTAAGCAAAGGAAGCTCAATTCCCACAGCAACTGGATCACCATAACATTCTCCCCATAATCGTCTGGCAAATTGCTTCTCGGTGTAAGTATTCCACAGAAATGATTTCAACCTTGAGCGATAGAGCGTAAAAATGGAAAGATAAGCGGCAGCCTCATCATGCAGAGTAGGAACAAGAAAATTTTTTTCACAGGGTGTGACCTGTACCCCCGCATAGGTAGGATGGTAAAGATATGCAAAGTAAAGAAACCGATCATAATCATCCTTGTGACTTTGCAGATATTCTAGAAGATCCGGAGAGCAAGGCCCCTGGGTCTTTACCCACTCCTCCTGTAATGCAGGACTCCACTGGACCAGAGGAAGCATGAACGAATCTTCAGGCGTATTCAATGATTGGGCCCCGGTAAGGTCTTTTCTCTGTTGAAAATCGAGCTGAAGGCGATGGTAATCCAGTAAAAGCTCATGCAATCCATGCCAGCTTTCGGTTCGCCCAGACCCTACCAAAAATCGCAACACCCGGTAGCCGGATTCCGTTGACATACCAGGGGAGAGCGCATTTTCCCATGTGTCATTGGAAAGAGAGGTCGTGGTAACTACATCCACCTCATGGGAGGAGGAGAGCAGCTCAGCATACTGCCTGGCATGGGCTTCACATCCACCCACAATTTCATTATGAAACCGCTGGACAACAATGGCAATTTTCAAAACTTCTCTCCCGTATTGCTCAATGTGTGCATAGCTCGCAGAAAGGTGTCTTGCAAACGCTCAAACGAATAGTATTTCTGAAAACGAGTCTCTCCTTTTCTCGCCAGCATCCTTGATTGCTGTATGGATTCTGTAATTTTTTTAATATTTTCCGCTACATAATTGGCTTCGGAAGTTTCCAGCAAAACACCCCCGTCGCCAACCGTTTCAATGAGTGCCGATGATTTCAAAGCCAATACTGGTACGCCCAGGCTCATGGCTTCTATAACTGGAAGGCAAAATCCCTCATGCTGGCTGAGAGTCACCAGTGCATGACTCGAAAGCATCAACGATTTCAATGCGGAATCCGAGACGGATTGCTGAAAAACAATCGAATTGCTGATGGCCAGGCGCTTAATTTCATCGTCCAGTTCCTGGTTGAACAGCCCGAGTTCCGGTAACCTTTTTCCAAGTAGAATCAAACGATAGCGCGGATCCAATTTTCGCAGCACAGCAAAAGCGCGAATCAGCTCAATAATTCCTTTGTTGGGTACCATTCGGCCTACAAAAAGAACATTTATACAATTTTGCGGCAAAGTCATACCGTAACGACTAACCATACCAAGGTTCAGTGAAGAGCTCTGAATTTCATGCACCCGATTGAAAGGAGGAAGAACATGCGATCTTACCATTGAGTAACTTTCACTGGCCTTCAAATCCTCTTCATTAAAGCTGGAACAAGGCAGCGAAAAATTCATTCCCGCCTCTACCAATTGAACAGTCTGCATCCGCCCAACCTTGCAGCTGGCGGCAATTCCTTCATGATACTGAGAGAAAAAGTAATGAGGCGTGATGTTGTGATAGCGAAGCACTTTTTTGCAGGGCAATCGTCGGTAAATCCCCAGACCTCGTTCCCATGCAATTGCGTGGTGATAGATCAATATATCGCCTTCTCGATTTAGATAAGCGTCAATACTTCTGCAATGAATCACATTCTTAAAGGATCTATGCCAGCCTTCGGCAAAAATGTAAACCCGATGACCCCGGGATTTCAGTATCTGATACATGGCCAATGCGTCCACCCCCACAGCGTCGTAAGGGTCCAGACGTGGCAGCAGAATTCCCACGGTCAGAACAGGTAATGGCTTCTGGGAACTCAGAAAAATAGAGTTACCCCCTTTTTTCTCCATCGTTTTGTCCTGCCTGCTAAGAACAGGATTAAAATTATGCGACCCATATCACCGGTATAGTTCAAGAAGTTATATATTTTTTTCTGCCT
>JBNLFC010000242.1:0-5995 GCA_050305335.1 Leptospirales bacterium | reverse complement strand
TTTTCAATTTCAAAAAGATCTGCGCACTGTGCAAGAGGAACTGGAAAGAGCTCTCTCTACCATCCTCAGAGAAAAGATAGTGATTGAGTGTGCAGGCAGGACCGATGCGGGGGTCCATGCAACAGGACAGGTTGTTACTTTCTCAACTCATAGCGCGACCTATCGTACTGACACCTTCCTCTATGCCCTCAACAGCGTACTTCCCAACGATATTTCTGTATACAGGATGATTCCGGCATTACCCAGATTTCATGCCAGGTTCAGTTGCATCGCAAGAGAATATGAATATTTGATCTGGAACTCCCCGCAGCCCTCCCCGTTTTATAGAGGTGCGGCCCTGTGGCAAAGAGCGCCTATAGACATCGAAACCCTTCACCATGAAATGCAATGTCTCATTGGCTCCCATGATTTTGCCTCATTTACCAGAAGCGAATTGAAAGAGGAGACCACCATTCGTTATATCGATAGTATCTCTCTTTCCCACGCCTTCTCATCCATGGAAGAACGTACAGACTCCAGACTCATCTCTTTCCGCATTCGAGGGAACGCCTTTTTGCACAATATGATTCGCATTATTGTTGGCACTATGGTGGATCGATCTAGAGGGAAACTGAAGCTCTCTTTTTCCGAGATTCTGGCCGCGCGGGATAGGAGATCCGCTGGCCAGACTGTTGTCCCCACAGGCCTCTATTTCAGAAATGCCTATTTCCCCGAGAGCTTCGCTTCCATGGAGGGTCTACCCATCCTGCCCGGGTATCCCACCTTCACCACGCGCATCGTCTGATTGAGAAAGCAAAAAGTGGCTCTCATAGAATTCCACCTGGATATCCGGTAATACTTCGATGATCCGGGGGAAATGGCTCCGGGTTCTTTTCAGGGCCACGGCTGACGGAATTTCTTGTTTTCGTTGTGCAGGGGATAAAAAAAATGGATCATTGGTCTGACTCGTGCTGAATCGTGGAAAAAAAATATCCCTCTCGCTGATAGGAATTGTGCTGCCCGGCTTTCTATTTATGTCACATCCACTGCTGGCATTGGAAGAGGGTGAAGGTAGACAGCATGAAATGGGCTTCTGGATTGGTGCCACAACCCCACTCCCCGGGAGTGAAGTTTCCAACGTGGTGGATTCGTCAGTAGGCGGAGGCCTTTTTTACAGAATTGATTTTCCGTTCATTTTTTATACGGAGCTGGGAGGTTCGTACAGCATATACAGTTCGCGAACATCTCAGAAGCTTGCCATGGCCCCGGTGTACGGAGCACTGGTATACAAAATTCCATACTCCTTCAAAATCAATACTTACATAAAGCTGGGTGGTGGAAGTTCCTACCTGGAGATAAGGCCGGATAATAGAAGCGGCTGGGAGCCAGCGTACTACGGGGGTCTGGAATTCTCCCTCCTTGCTGGAAAAAGTCTTCGAGTAGGAATGAGGTTTGACTACTTTTATATCAAGGAGAGCCAGATCAATACAGTGGTGAACGACAACGCACTCTATTATATGGCCTCTCAATACGATCCGGGGCAGTCTTTCGATCCAAGATGGTTAGACAGCTACAACTATAAAATGGTCGATGGCAGATTTGTACACATCGGGTTAATGATATCTTTTATACTATGAAAACACGCTTTCAAGACAGAATAGATCCTCAAGCTTTGTGGAAGAGCACGTCTCAATTTATGGTTTCCGGGGCCGGCGCTAAAACCTGGAAGCTGATTTTACTGCTTTCCCTGTTTTTTTCAGGCTTTGGTTGCTCCAGTAGCCATAAAAATAGCAACGCGCTGGCACTTCTTTCGCTTCTCTCCAGCAGTCGCATTACCCTGATCTTCAAAGGCACTTATGCAACGGATAATCCTCTCTCTTATTCGGAGCTGAACAACAACAACCTCTTTGTTGATCCCGAGGAAACTGGCAATGTAGAGTTAACAGGTCTCCCTTCTTACGAAGGTCTTCCTGTATACATTGATATGGGTGAAATACGCCTCTCTTCCAGAGGCTTTTTGAGCAATTTAACAGATATTCAGAGCACAACGGATTCGCAAAAATTCTGGGATACAGTTTCTACGGAACGACTTGTCTTCTGCAACGCACTCTACACGCTGGATTTATCATTCAATACCTGTCTGGACCAGGGTGGGATTGTGACTTTCAATTCGCTTATGAATGGTGATGGAGTGGAAATTCCGTCTCATGATGTAGCTGCGGGAACCTATCTGCATGCAGGCATTTTCTTCAGGGAAATTGTCACTGGATTCTCCTTATCCGAAGGAGAAGTCATGACAGAAAAATTTGATAACGCGACTGTTGTCGGATCAAACGTTTTAAAACGCATCAACTACGATCCCGGTACCAGCTCCACAACCAAACAGATTATTCCGCCCCAACTCTATCCACTGCACCATAAGGTTGAATATGGACAGCAAACTTCCATGATGATTGATGATACCGGACTTCCTGTGGTTCTGGAGGTGCGTGCGAATTTCAAAGAAAATATGATGGTTCATCAATACACCAGCCCTTCCACAAACAAAAGTCAGACAGCTGTCGCCTTCAGTGATTGGAGACGGCCTCATAATGCTGAAGCGGACTTTGGTGGCAATGTTCTGGCCCGAGCGCGCATTTTTAACCCCATTAACATTAGCGATTTGCGCATCTCCGGCGGAACAGGCGACAGCCGATATTATTACGCCGTGTACATCCAGAACGAATGCGTTGACTATAATAACAATACCTATTGCAATAAGAACATAGACCATTTGCCTCTGGCCGCAACGCCCGTTCGAAACGGAGAGAATACGATCAAGCATTTATCGCCAAATAACTACGTGTTGCAATGCCTGTACGATGAAGTCTATGATGGATATCCGGAGAAAGTTCTGGGAGAGAAAAACTTTGAGATTGGACCCAATCCAGGAATTGTCGATATCGCTTGTGCTTGCGGATACTCCACCACAGAAGGTTGCCTTTAACGCCTGGCTCCCTTTTCCTGTCTTATTTTTTTCCGGATTGCCTTTGCTCTTCTCCTGTTAGCTTCAAGGATAGAGGAAATTCTTGCTGACTCTTCCTCCGGAAAGCCATCCTGAAACTTCCTTCTCATAAATCTTTCTGGCAGAGCGTACCAGATGGCCCGGGAACTCACAAGCAAACGCCCTGCCCGATCATGAACAGTTGCCCTTGTATAGAGCCTTCGCCTGCGCACGGCAGTCAGCCAGCAGCGAAAATAGATCTCTTCCCCTGCAGGTGTGGCATTGTGGTATTTTATATGCAGGTCAGATGTCATTACAGCGTGGCCAATGTGAAAACAGAGGACCCCTTGAGCTTCATCCAGAAGCGAAGCGATAATACCTCCATGTACGAATCCTGGTGCACCCTGCATATTTTCATTGCTGGTGAACGCAAAGCTCACCTCTCCCCGCTCTTCATCAAAGGGGAAATCCATATGAAGTCCATGGGGATTTTTTTCTCCGCATCCATAGCAGAGCTTGTGATGCCAGTCCTGTGCTACCCGGCTAGGATTTCCATTCCAGCTACCGTATTGATGCTTCCTGTCCACTCGTCCATGAATTTTGCTCAATCACTGAAAGCACAAGAGATTTCTGGAGATCCTTGAGTGAAATTGAAGCTGCCGGGAAGATCAGGGCTTGCGAGAAAATTTATCGTCAGAAAAAAAGTACATTGCAGCCTGTATGCTTCTTGTTCACTATATGGATCTATATGATCGAGGTCCAGAATCTCAAAAAAACATACTCATCTGCCGCCGGCAATGTCGAAGCACTTTCATCCATTTCATTTCGTATTCAAGAAGGTGAGATATTCGGACTTCTAGGACCCAATGGGGCCGGGAAAACGACTACCATAAAAATCTTAACGCATCTGACTAAGTTCGACAGCGGAAATGTCACCATTGACGGACTGAATCTCTACAAACATAGAGAAGCTATCAAACGCATTTCCGGGATAGTTCCCCAGGAGACCAACCTGGAGCGGGAACTGAGCATTTACGAAAATCTTCTGATTCACGCTCTTTTTTTCAGCATTCCTGAGAAAGAATCGCGTATTGAAAGCGCCTTGAACGAGGTTGGTCTGCTGGAAAAAAAAAGAGTCAGCGTTCACACACTCTCTGGCGGAATGAAACGCCGCCTTCTGCTGGCCCGTGCGCTTTTGACAGAGCCATCCATACTGTATCTGGACGAACCTTCCATAGGTCTGGATCCTCAGATACGATGGCAAATCTGGGACATTATACGAAAAATTGTAAACCGTGGTTGCAAAGTGCTTTTAACCACTCACTACATTGAGGAAGCAGAAGCACTGTGCCATCGTGTTGGCATTCTTTCCCGTGGGAAACTGGTTGCGTGCGATACACCGACAAACCTGAAAAAAAAATACGGGGAAATGGCTGTGGAACACATCAATCCATCAGGAGAACGAAATCTCATTCTCTGCAAGAATAGATCTGATGCCGCAAAGCAGCTTTCAAAACTTGCCAGGAATAGAGAAAATAACGTCTCACTGAGACCCATCAATCTGGAAGATGTGTTTCTTGAACTCACCGGACGGAGGTTGGAATGATACCGTTTTTCCACGGAATTTTTGCTGTCTACTACCGGGAAATGGTTCTTTACAGGAAAAAAATGACCCGGAAAGGTCAAATTTTCGCATCGCTTGTGACTCCCATCATCTACCTGCTGGCATTTGGACTTGGCCTGGGTGGGAGAGTCAGGATGGATAATGGGACCTATTTGAGCTATCTGTTGCCCGGACTTGTGGCAATGAGTTCAATGAATAACTCTTTTAGCTGGCTGGCCACAGGGTTGAACCTATCTATACGAACCCATCGTACCTTTCAGAATATTCTGCAGGCACCTATATCTCCGCTCCAGATTGTGATCGGAGAGGTAGCAGCTGGAATGACACGCGGGTTAATTCTATCGGGCCTCCTGATTGGAGTAGGCTTCGTTTTATCTCCTGAGTTTTCCGTGGGATGGCTTTTCGTATTTATCTGGGTTCTGAACACATTTTTGTTCGCAAACCTGGGTATTATCATCGCGTTCCATTCAAGAAACCATGAAGAGGCGGGGGCGTATAGCAACCTTTTGCTCATGCCAATGACCTTTTTCAGTGGAACTTTTTTCCCCCTGGATAAAACGCCGAAAATTGTCCAGTGGCTTATGCAAGTAGCCCCCCTTACCCATACCAACTATTTGATGAGACACGATCATATAACAACTGATGTGCTCACTCATCTCGCTGCGATGGTTACCTTTTCCATATTTTTTTTTCTATTCGCCTATCGTAAAGTCGATACGTACAGTGAGTGAACCCCTCAAATTGAGGAGGTGAGCGCGGTGCTTCCCATTTCTAAGAAAGCATAACGATTTGTCTCGAATATTCAGAGGAATTTAACTGGCTCATAACAAAATGAGCTACATCCCCTCGCGAAATGAATCCGGCTCTATAACCCGTAATATCGGTTACTACACGATACTTGCCGGTTACTCCTCCGTTATTCAAAAAACCAGGACGCAAGATTGTCCAATCCAGTTGACTGTTTTGAAACAACACCTCCTGACGATCCTTGTCTTCATAAATCTTCTTCAGCAACAAGGGTTGAAAAATAGAATCGTACAGGAAACCGCCATGCCCCCTGCTATCGCCGGCCCCTATGCCTGTTACTACAAAGATTTTACTGATATGCTTTGCAGTCATCGCGGTTATGACATTCCGGGATCCTCCCGAAAAAAGAGAGATTTTTTTTAAAGACGGCGGTACACCTACAGTGAGCAAAACCACGTCCTGACTCTCCAGAGCAAGCTCTACAGAAGAAAGATCCATCACATCTCCCCTGACCACACTCAAAGAAGAGTGAACCACGGGAAACATCTCCGGTCTGCGGGCAAGCGCACGAATAAAATGCCCTCCGTCCAATGCCTGCCGTATAAACTCCAATCCAATTCCTCTGCTCCCGCCTATGACTGCAATTTTCATAACTTATCTTT
>JBNLFC010000241.1:0-6040 GCA_050305335.1 Leptospirales bacterium | reverse complement strand
ATTTGCAAAAAATAATGTTTTAAGCCCTGACACCTCGACAGAGGAGTTGGTGCAGGGAGCGGAAAACGAGGATGTAAACTCTAATCTAAAATACCAGCGGTCGGGTCTGAAAGCAGATCAAGCAAGCCAGCTTATGAAAGAAATAGAGGCGGTTATGGAATCGGAACACCCCTACCTGGATGCGGACTTTACTCTTACCACCTTATCCAGGCGTCTCAATGTTCCGGTAGCTTACATCAGCCAGGCAATCAATCAGGAAAAAAAAACCAACTTTTATGGATTTGTGAATACCTATCGCGTGCAGGCAGTGGTCCATGAAATTCAACAGAGAAGAGACGAGGCCATCAACATGTTACACCTGGCCCTGAACGCAGGATTTAATTCCAAATCCACCTTCAACCAGGTTTTTAAAAAGATCACTGGATTCACACCTTCCGAATATAAGAGGCAGCTTCCGGCCTGATTGGCGAAAAAAGAGTTGAGAAGGACCAGCGCGGATTTCGCTTACATACCTGGTATGGTCTTTTCCAGTCGATATACCCTGGCACATTTGAGAAAACTGGAAGAAGCCGGTTATCTTAAGATCGAAAAGCAGTTTGAAGAGAGAAAACCGAAGACGAAAAAGGGAGTAAGCGGAAAGGGAAAAAGGCAACTCATTACTCAGACCTGATGATTCCTCCGCTTTCCTGATAGCGTACAACGAGGCAAACGTTTCATTAGAGGGGAATTCCCAGCAACCGGGACTTAGTCTCTCCATTTTTTCTTAACGTTTTCGAGTAAACACCGGCAAGTATGGAAAACTTTTTGAATCCGGTTTCATCCTCCCGCTCCGATTGCCAGAGGACTCCCCACAAAGACCCGACAGAATGGTAGCCTCTCTCCTTGCGATCCAATCCAAAATACACAACGCCCAGTAACCCCAATTCCAGCGATTCCTCATATTCTCTATTCCCATACCAGAGAAGTCCCATCAATGCAAGACGAAATGATGAGCTGGGTTCAGTGTGCTGGTAGTATAGAAAGGGTAACGAAGGAAACATGATCCGGCTGCCATCGTCACTGACTCGAAAGTGAAACAGGGGGAATACTCCCAGCATAAACTGTTCATCGCTGTTGTACAGGTATATCGAATGAAAAAGGAAATGCGCTCGCCATTCCTCCAGCGAACTGCCATAATATCCGACTTTTCCCAGCACACCATATAACAGGGAAAAACTCTTTTCGTCATCAGCAGAGGTATATCGAAAAAAACCCAGAATCGCTCCCCAGCTCTCTCGCTTTTTTTGATAGAATTTTTTGTGATCCAGAATCAGCGCGAAATTCTGATAACTGTATTGAGAATCTTTTTTCAAATAAAAAAGCGGAGTCAGAAGATTGTAATCATCTTTGTAGTGGTAATAATAAAACAGAGGGAAAACAGCAGTAGTGGCCTCCTCTTCACCATAATATTTGCGAAAGAAAAAAGGAAAAAGCAGAGTGAGCGCAGATCCATCAGAGTCGGTGGATCTATAAAAGAATGGGAAAAGGGCATGATAGTCACTACCACCGCTACGGACGCTCAAGTATGGGAAAAAATAAAACCTGTAATCATCCGATACATCATAATGTTTATAATCAAAAATACCCATAAAATGAACATGGTAATTGGCTTCCCCGTTAAAATGGCTTTCGCTGGAATAATTGAAAAGCGGAGCATACCAGAGCAGAGATCTTCTCCTATATTCGGAAGATCCCTTTACCTCATCGTCCACCGCCAATCCATCGACGTCCGTAAGCAAAGTATCTTTCATGGCAACGGTGGCACTCACACTCGTGTCGTCGGCTGAGTTGGTGACTTCATGGCGCGTAGAACCCCACTGTAAGCAAAAAAGTGGGGTCAAAAGAGTCGAATTTTCGGAAACCTTTTCATTTCCCTCGATCCCCATTCGAAAACTGCTGGAATAGTGATAGATTGGAACAGCGAAAGACGAGAAAGATCCTCCTAGAATACCTCCCGAGGAAGAAAGCTGATTTTTATATCTGGACGCATAGAGAGGTATAATCGGAAAAAGAGTGAGCCCTGACTCCTCCAATCTATCTCGTTCCCTCGAATGGTAAAGAATAGAAACGAATCTAGTCTCCTCGGGAGATGATCTGTAATAAAAAAGAGGCGAAACCCAGCGATTCCGCACTCCGTCAGGAGACGAT
Organism: Leptospirales bacterium; assembly: GCA_050305335.1. Taxonomy (GTDB): domain Bacteria; phylum Spirochaetota; class Leptospiria; order Leptospirales; family Leptonemataceae; genus JBNLFC01. The sequence continues at coordinate 3,853 of JBNLFC010000241.1, read as the reverse complement.
TGGTGATCCATGTACAGGAACGGGAGAATCCAGAATCCACCGCTATCAGGGGAATAATGCATTGCGATCAAAGGCCACAACAGATAATGGTATCGGCCGTCTGAAGAGGCGTCATATGATGTAACGTAAAGATTCAGCATAAAAAACCGGCGATAGGAATCTCCTTTCATCTGGGAGCCGTAAAAAGGGAAAAGGAGAAAATAGGATTCATCGCCGGATCGATAGTTGACGAAAAGGGGGAGTATGGGAGGTAAAAGAAAGAGTCTATCCTCATTTTTATCACTCCATGTCAACCATGCAAGGGGGAGGACTCTCAAATGACGATTGGAGTCCGCTCGTACGTAGGAAAATAAACCGAAAAGAAGATCCGTCCGAAAATAGTTTTCCGCTGCATCCACATCAAAAGATGTCCTGCCTGAAATAGAGGGGCTCTCTTCCTGATCGGCGTTATTCGTTGTTACATTCGCATCCGTATCATTGCTCTCCTCCAGAACATACTCGGGAGGCTCACTTCCCTTAAAAATCGTATACTTTGTCTCAATGGAGAAAACATTGTAAAAGAGCGAGGCTTCCCATTTCAAAGAGTAGGCCCTTTCACCTTTTTCATTCATGGCGATACCAGGGCGGAGCGTGGTAGTTAAACTATTATAAAAAGCGAAATATAAATCCGCATCCATTTCCGCATCTTCATAATGGATGGATAGCGGTAGAATCAGGCGTCCTGCTGAATATCTGGTTTTCCAGGAGAAATAAAAAGGGAAAAAATGCAGCATCTTGCTCTGCTCAACGGCGTTTTCATGGGCGTAAAAAAGATACCCAAGCCAGGCAGTAGACTCCTGCTTGCTACGATGCATATAGTGAAGTGGCCCGAATGAATACTCCTCTAGAGAGTCATCATTCATACGGCTCTTTGAGCTGAACAAGATTGGTAGTAAATGGAGGTAGGAGTCTTTTTTGTAAAAGAAAATGGGGATAGTCCATATACGATTGAGTCCCATGGCATCCCAACCGGCATCAAAAAGGCCCAGTAGATTGAGATGCCCTCCGTTTTTATTCTGACTTCGGTAGTAGAGTGGAACGGGAAACGGTGCCATCTCCACAACAGAGTCTTCGTCAGGAGTAGAACGATAATAAAGAGGAAAGAAAACGAACCTTCGATCCCTCTGCCAGAGAAAAAAAGGCAGAATAGCCAGAGAAGTCATACCTTTTTCATTTCCGTTGTAGTACAATGTCCAGAGCAGCGAATAGAATTGATGAGTTCCATTCTTAATATGTCCAAACAGCGGCGTAAGCAGGCCAGCACCCCCGGGCGCTTTAAACGTGTGAAACAGCGGAAAGAACCCGAGGTATGCATCTTCTTCCGATCTGTATTGCATATACAGCGGAGGTAAGAGGGTTACCAGTATTCCATCTTCGCCGGAATGAAAGTAGAACGGTAATAGAAAGGACCAACCATCGGGTGCATTGTTATGGAAGAAAAAAGGTGCCAGCCAGAGCTTCCATTTTCCTGGAACATCGCGCTCAATGAAAACACCGCTTATCAGGAACAAATTCCATACACTTCTCGTGGTGTCGCTGCGATAACGCAAAAAAAAGGGAACCCAGGGGATATCCAGTTTCCGCTTCTGCGGATACGAGGATTCACTGCTGATAATATCGTGAGTATAGTAGTCAAAGAGAGGTGACTGCAGGTGAACCGAAATATTTTTTCTGGCCTGTTCCGAACTGGACATATCCCAATCAAGATCTGTCAAAAGCAGTGGTATAAACGTAGACGAAATCTGTCGAAGGGGGGTATCGGCCCATTTATAATAAAAAAAGGGGAAGAAATAGGAGCGTCCTGCATTCACCTCTTTTCCTTTCAAAACATAGATCAAAGGCAATGGTGGGAAGATGTAACTGTAAGAACGATATTGAGGATAGCTCCTATAATTATATAATGCTGTAATATTTAAAGAATAGTGGTCCTGCCAATCCTCTATTTGGAAAAGAGGGTTTCTTACGGGTATCTTCTCATCCCGTTCGCTTCCGTAAAAATCATTTTTCTCTTCTTTGAGATAGTCGAATGGGTCCCTTTCCATTGACTCCCGTTCAGGGGTGCTGGTGGAGGTCTCTGCAAACAGAGAGGTGTGAAAAGAAAAGGAGCATGGAAATACTACGGCAAAAAAATGGATGAGAAGGAAAGCTCTTAAGGCATATCGAAAGGAGAAAATGTGATGCTTCTGTTGCAATGGTTCAGCAATGTGCGATGTTTTCTGTTCCATGCAACCCGGATTGCAACCATTATACGATCCGCTTTCCTTTCAAGAAGGACTCCGAGCTGCTGTTCTGGCTGGAACCGGCAACTCTATTGAAAAAATCGTCGACGTGGCAGTGGATCTGTACTGGATGAGTCTGCTGTAGACGATATCCAGTGAAAAAGGAGCATATGCCTCTTTCAGAAAAAGCACAATGCTTCTGAGACCTGCCCCAAAGCCGCCTCCTGCATTGTCTTCCATTTTGTCATAAAGACGTATAGCCGCTTCGAAGGGATTGTGCCCAACGTTCATTAGATCTTCTTTGATCTTTTCCAGATTGAACTCCACCCGCTTTCGATCGATGACGGTAATGGGTGAATTGTTGATAACGTTCAACACGAGAAAACGCTGCTCGTTTTTCGGCTTTATGCGCAAAGTAAGATCGATCCTTTTTTGAAATCTCTCAGAAAGGGCGAAACTATTGGTTTTGTGCATCTGAATCAGCTTCAATATGGCCGTGGTAAGATCAAAATTGTCCAGATTATATTTTTGCAACATATCTGTTTGATTATGTTCAATTGCATAATCGATGTCGGCGTACAACTTGTCCGCGGGAATGTCTGTCTGCTCAGCTGAGGCTCTTTTGAATAATGCATTACGTAAAATTGCCCATCGGTTATTGGCCTTATTGGCATTGTTGATCAATTCTCCAATGGACCAGAATATGGCTTCGGCCAGCATTTCAGAGTCCCCAAAATCCGCATTGCCTTTCCTGGGGATCAGGTCATGAAAAATGGAATAGATAGTGTTTCTTACGTACGATTCAATATCGGGGATGTAATCCTTTCCGATATGAAGAACCCGATCGGCCTCCTCTAATTCATTCACTGTAAGATGACGTTGTTCTGCCATAGAAAAAAGCCCTTTTAGCTCCCTGAGATGGGAGATCGGCTGTAAAAACATTTTTTTACTATATTTTCTTCCCGTCCACCATAAACCATGTCTATGCCAGCTATCCCCTCCGCTGTTTCAGAAAAAAACAAGTACCTTCTTCTACTTATATTGCTACTGGATCTCATAGGATTCTCTGTAATTTTCCCCTTGATCCCTCAGATGATGGATTTTTATCTCTCAACGGCATCACTCCCGGTGGACAGATGGGTTCCGGGGGCTCTTGACACCCTGCAGTCCCTGACCGGAGGAGAGGGAGGAAATGAGAGAAACATCATCCTGATTGGAGGAATCATAACGTCCCTCTACTCATTTGTCCAATTCATCATTACTCCGTACTGGGGAAAACTCTCAGACAGGGTGGGTAGAAGGCCCATTCTGATTCTCACCAGCAGTGGTCTTGCTCTCTCTTACGCAGTCTGGTTTTTATCCAGATCTTTCACCCTTTTTTTGATCTCCAGGGTAATCGGAGGATTCATGGCAGGCAATGTAGGTGTGGCCACAGCCTCTATGGCGGATATGACGGAAAAACGGGAGAGAACAGGAGCCATGGGCTGGATTGGAGCTGCCTTTGGTCTTGGTTTTTTAATAGGACCAATGCTGGGAGGTCTCGCCTCCAATATCAACCTGACCAATTTTGCCATAGGAACTCACACTATCAGTTA
>JBNLFC010000240.1:0-6060 GCA_050305335.1 Leptospirales bacterium | reverse complement strand
AGAGTTTCACTGCCGGCAAAAAAGGGGAAACCTATTTTTAAAAAGGCTATTACCGGTTTCTACCGGTACGCATTGAATCTATAATAGGAGAGAGACGTTGAAAAGACTCTACCAGACAGGAACGGCAGGTCTGGAATTGATAGAGAGCGACAACTTCCTGACCGCAAATACGGCAACGGAAAGTCTTTCTGGAAGGTCCACTTCGAGAAGGTTCCTGGTTATTGTGTCTATTATCACCATCTTTGTGTGACTCATTCTCCATAACCTTCCCTTCAGCTCGCCCGGACATCCCGCGCATAGATTGCCTCACATTTATTTATTTATATTTTTAATAAATTGACTTAACTTTTAGTGCTTATGCCAATTTTCAGACACATGTGCATGGAGAAATATGCATTCCAATCAGGTAATGAACTCTATTCCCCTGTAGCAATAGCTGTGTCCTGCCTTAGAGAGCAGGAGCCATTTGTGCATCACCCTGCGCACATCCCGCTGGAAAGCCCTTGAGCCTCCCGGAAATAATGCGTCGGGAATGCGATCCTGACCCGCCCAGAATTGCCGTCAAAATAATTTTCAATTTCCGGATAAAATATTAATATGTAATACATACAATTCGATATTTGGCTACTGAGACGGACTCTGCGCAATTCTCTCTATATATATGCGGAAAGCCCGACGCAGGATTCAATGTAAAACTCCCATTAAGGAACATAATTCTCGAGATGGTCACTTATCTATCGTATGACGGAGCCCCATTTACGGCTTCCTGGTAATCATATATAGATTGTGTGCTCCTTTTCCCCCGTTCACTCCTCTTTTCTCTTGAAAATTTATTTGAGAGAACGGACCCCGAAAAAAATATGACGCTATGTCCTTAAAAGAAACTCCTCTCCATGATATCCATGCGTCTCTGGGAGGACGCATGGTCCCCTTTGCGGGATGGCATATGCCCGTTCAGTACTCCTCCATCATTGAGGAACATATGGCGGTACGAAATAAGTCGGGGCTCTTTGATGTATCTCACATGGGTGAGATCACTGTTTCAGGACCGAACTCGGTGAGTTTTCTGGAAAGCGTTACATGCAATCTTGTTGAAGATATGCCCATGGGAATGGTCAGATATAACGCTTTAGTCAATGATAATGGCGGGCTGGTGGATGATATCATAGTATATAGAACCGGCCCTGAAGAGTTTTTCATTGTTGTCAACGCTTCCAATACCGATGCTGCCTTTGATTATTTGCAGCTGAAAAACTCTATGGGAGTGACTCTAAAAAATGAAAGCTCGCAATGGCATCAGATCGCACTACAGGGCCCTGCATCCCAATCAGTAATGAAAGAGGTGTTCCAGTTAGACCTCTCAGAATTAAAGTATTATCGATATGCCGATTTTCAGTTAGACGGTATATTCCATAGAATTAGCCGCACGGGCTATACGGGAGAAGATGGTTTTGAAATTTACACTGATGCTGCTCGAGGAATAGAGGTATGGAACCGACTGCTCTCTTTCAAAGGCGAGGGTGCACCGATTCCGGCAGGTCTGGGAGCGAGGGACTCGTTGCGTCTCGAGGTTCGATATCCGCTCTATGGACATGAATTGAACGAAAATCGAACTCCCGTTGAAAGTGGAATAGGCTGGATTGTTAAGGAAAAAAAGATTCATTTCCCCGCATACAACAGAATCATAGAGCAGAAAAAAAATGGCTCAGAAGGGCTGGTAACTGGCTTTGTACTCCAGGAGTCAGGTGTTCCCAGGGAAGGTTACCCGGTTTATATCCCGGGTGAAGGCTCGCCGGTGGGAGAAGTATTAAGTGGAGGTCACTCCCCTGTCCTCAAGAAAGGAATTGGCACAGTGTTTCTTCAGCGCGGTAAAATCATGGAAGGAGCTCCGCTGGAGGTAGAGATCAGGAAGCGGCGTCTAAAAGCGGTCATCACGACAAAACCGTTTTTAAAAGGTAGCGCAAAGAAGAACTGAGAATACCGGAAGAGGGCAAAGATTTTCGCTACCTGGTGGAAGTCTGCTACGCAATCGGTTTTCCCGTGAATCAGCTCTGATCGCCAAAAACCGGGTCAAAACTCTTATTTACAGATCAGGGGCGAGAAAATATCTGGTTGTCTCTGTGACCTTCAATTTTTACGGATAGCCATTGCGTTCCTTAGAGAAAGTCGGGATCGTTGCGGAAAGGATGTTCGCGAAGGCCGAAAGGCAATAAATATGCGTCGTCTAAAAGATCCAATGCTTTTTGGCGGCACCAATCACTGACGAGGAAATAAAAAAAGAGGTCTGGAAATTATGAACAGGGTACCGGAAGGACTCTTCTACACAAAACAGCACGAATGGGCACGGAAAGATGGCGATCGCGTCTTTGTAGGAATCACCGACTATGCACAACATTCGCTGGGTGATATTGTATTCATTGATTTACCCGAGGCGGGAACAATCTGCAAGGCTGGCGAAAGTCTGGGCACAATTGAGTCTGTAAAAGCAGCCGAAGATATTTATACACCAGTTTCGGGGACGGTTACCGAAACCAATGGTGCCCTTGTGGATCATCCCGAAAGCGTAAACCGGGACCCTTACGAGTTCTGGCTTGTGGTTTTCAAAGAGGTAGATCCCGACTCTCTAGGGTCCCTGATGAATGCGGAAGCATATAACGCATACCTTTCCACTCTGGATCATTGAGCAGGTTCGACATCCAGTGGCAAACACGGACCACCTATCCTCATTGATAGGCAGGTCCCACACTAAATGACGCTTTTATACAGGAGCTCCCTTGAAATACCTTCCACTTACAGAAAAGGAAAAAGTCGAGTTATTGAGAGAGCTGGACAAAAGCAGCATTGAAGAGCTGTTTGGGTCCATCCCACAGGAGATTCAAAAAAAGTGTTCCCAGTCCCTTCCGCCTCCTCGATCGGAAATTGAACTTCGCAAGTTTTTTAATAGCCGCGTTACTTCCAGAGAAGCCAATGTGGACACATCTTTTCTTGGTGGAAACGGACATACTCATTACATCCCTTCCGTGATTGATCCGCTTATTTCACGCGGTGAATTTTTAACCGCCTACACACCATACCAGCCTGAAATCAGTCAGGGAACGCTACAGGCTGTGTTTGAATATCAATCGATGATGGCATCACTTATGGGAGTGGATATTTCCAACGCCTCTCTTTACGACGGATCCACAGCCATGGCTGAAGCCTGTCTTATGGCTGCTCGCATTGCAAAAAAGGATCATATACTTGTCTCTTCCGGCGTGCATCCCGAATATCTGGAAACGTTAAAAACCTATTCCGCAGGCGGCGTTTTTCAATTTTCTCTTATCGGGGAAGACGAGAGAGGACGTTTAAAACTGGAAGGACTTTCCGACGAAATGCTCACTCATGAAAAGGATCTTGCCGCTGTAGTGATCCAGTCCCCCAATCGTCATGGGATTATCGAAAGTATTAAAAATATAAATGATTTTATAAAAGATCGTGATGTATTATTGATCGTTGTTGTCACCGAGGCGCTTTCACTTCCACTTTTGAAATCACCGGGCGAACAGGGCGCTGATATAGTCTGTGGAGAGGCGCAGAGCTTCGGAATTCCTCTCTCCTTCGGAGGACCATGGCTGGGATTCATTGGATGCAATACCCGCCATATGAGAAACCTCCCGGGACGATTGGTGGGTAAGAGTGTGGATCAAGATGGACGGGACGCTTACGTGATTACCCTTGCTGCACGGGAGCAACACATTCGCAGAGAAAAAGCGACCTCGAACATCTGTACAAATCAAGGACTTATGGCCCTGCGCTGCGCCATCTATCTTTCAGTAATGGGTAAGCAGGGCACACGAAGGGCGGCGGAGAGATCCGCCAGATTTACAGCTTATGCCAGGGAACTGGTAAAAAAGGCAAAGAATATAAAGCTGGCTTACACTGATTCTCCTGTCTTCAATGAATTCGAAATAGATTTACCGGTGTCCGCCCGACACGTGACAACCCGGTGCATTGACAGAAAGGGAATTGCGCCTGGCACCATTACGGATGAGAACAGGCTGCTGGTATCTTTCAATGAAACCATGTCTGTAGACGATGTGGAACAATGGGTGAACATGGTGGATGCTGCGGCGGAGAGGTAATACTCCATCGCTCCTTTTTTTTAAAATCGCTATACGGTGTTGCTATGAATCAGGAATCGACATTTACAAGTGCTACCCGGGATGGGCAGATCTTTGAAGAAGAGTTGATCTTTCACAAATCAAAACCCGGCAGGACAGGATTCAGCCTGCCAGAAGATGATCGATCCCTTCCCATCAACCTGGAATCTTCCTATCTGAGAACCGAAGAAGACCTGCAACTGCCGGAAGTGAGCGAAGTCGATGTCATAAGGCATTATACACGCCTGTCCACCTGGAACTACGGAATTGATTTAAACTTCTATCCCCTTGGTTGCTGCACGATGAAATATAATCCGAGGATTAATGAAGAGATAGCTGCTCTTCCCGGAATAGCATCGCTGCATCCCGATATACCCGATCCTCACTGCCAGGGAATGCTGGAATTACTCTATGAAACTTCTCACCTCCTTTCTCTCGTAACCGACATGGATGGCTGCTCCCTGCAGCCGTCAGCAGGCGCTCACGGAGAATTGACCGGTCTTTTTATGATTCATGCGGCCCACAGGGCCAGAGGAGAGAAGCGCGATGTGGTACTGATTCCCGACAGCGCTCATGGAACCAACCCGGCCAGCTGTACTCTTGCAGGGTTCGAGGTACGTCAACTGAAATCGACTGAATCCGGACTGTTGGATCCAGAAGAAGTGAAGAAAAACCTCACACCAGACGTAGCAGCACTGATGATCACCAATCCCAACACACTGGGCATCTTTGAAGAAAATATTACAGAGATTTCCCGGTTATTGCATGAGAACGGTTCCTACATCTACATGGATGGTGCCAACTATAACGCTATTATGGGCGTAGTTTCCCTTAAAAGAATGGGTGTCGATATCTGCCATTTAAATCTGCACAAATCCTTCAGCACTCCCCATGGCGGTGGAGGACCGGGAGCGGCTGCAGTAGTGGCGTCGGGAGAGCTGGTGAACTTTCTTCCGGGCCCTATTGTGGAAAAAGGGAAAGACGGAGTTTTCAGTCGAACTATGCCTTCTCAATCTATTGGAAGAATGAAGTCCGGCCCGGGACACACCGGAATTGTGATCCGGGCACTCTCTTATCTTTTGACTATGGGAAATCAAATACATCTTGTAGCGGAAAATGCTGTTCTCAACGCCGTATATTTAAGAAGCCTTCTGGAGAAAGAGTTACAGATTGCCTCACCCAGAGACTCCATGCATGAAGCTGTTTTCAACGACTCTACTCTGAAAAAAGATGGATACACTACATTGGATCTGGCAAAAAAACTGATCGATCATGGATACCATCCGCCGACGGTGTATTTTCCCCTGATCGTCAGCGGAGCCATGATGATGGAACCTACGGAGACCGAAAGTCCTGAGACCATTCGCCATTATGCCGACACCATTAAAAACATTTTGAAAAAAATGGCTGAAAAAGATGCTTCTATAAAAGAAGCTCCGACCAGGGCTTTTATTCGCAGAGTGGATGAAGTCCAGGCTGCCAGGCGTCCCATATTAAATTACTTTACAAATAGTGCAGCATCAACTACAGGGAGTGCATAATGCAATGGGAGAGGATACTCAAAGACTCCGTAAAAGATGGTACCATACGGGAACTCTATCTTCGACATGTGCCTGTGCTCAAGACCTGTGAAGACTGGACCCAGGTAGAAGAGGTAGGTCTTGTGGACCATAGAACCAGATATGCCCATTATAAAGGAATTCTTGTTAAATATGGTGAACGACTCTTTTACGTCCCGGAGGCCCGTATGCAGGCTCTGGCTCCCTGGAGGACCTGGAAAACCACGAAAAAATTAAAGGTCCTGGTTGAAGATGGAAAATTTGCTTCCCTGCCCTTCTGTTTGGTCCCTAGAAAACCACAAGCAACAGCTTCTAGAGCTCGGGCTGTTGGTGGGCGGTTTCTGCTGCTGTGCCTTCTTGAG
>JBNLFC010000239.1:0-6068 GCA_050305335.1 Leptospirales bacterium | reverse complement strand
CGGAAAATCCCAGAGCCTCAGCATAAGTATAACAAACCGGAACCTGAAAGCGAGTATACTGCTCCGGGCGAACATTCAACTGAGGCGCGTCAAATCCCATGGCCGCTTTGATGCGCTGATCCGACATGGCAAGCATTCCGGAAATAATAGAACCGAAAGAGTGACCGAATGCACCAATATGCTTTAAATCCATATGTCCACTGATTTCGGATTGCAGTGCTCCGCTATTCACCGCCTGCAACTGATCGAGGAGGGCCACATTGTGCCGATAAACTACATCGAATACCGGAGTCATATCTACAAAGGCCGGATTGGCCGCAAGAGTAACCATTCGTCTGGAATATTCTTCAAAATTAACGTTCTCTTTCGCTTGTTCAATATCGCGTCTGAGAATGGGGGCTATTTCTTTTGCTCCCTCCTGTTGTTTTTTAAAAGCCCTGTATGCGCTACCCTCTTTATCCGCATAAACTGCCTCTCCATTTTCACGGACCACCACCAGTGAATGACCCGGATTGGCCACCGAAAACACAATATATCCATGGCTGGCCAGTTGCTCAAAATGATTGATATTCTGCCGCTCATACGATAACAATCCATGATTGAATAGAACAACCGGAAACTTCCCTGGTGCGATGGATGCACCCAATCCAGAGCGACTCTCTTCACTATCACCGATCAAGAAAGAAGGAATTCCCATTAAATCCGCAAAGGCGGAAGCCGTATAAGAATCGCTGGCAAGAAGCTTTGTCTTTGACGCCTCTGTGGCAGGATACCAGACACGAGCCTGAAACCATTGTCCCCCATCCCTGAATTCCATAGTCGTAGAGCCAGCTTTCCATGGCCCACTCAACTCCGGTGGTGGAATATAATCCGAGCAATGGAAAGCTGGCAATAGCGCAACCACCACAATAGCACATTTTATCCAGAAATTCTGATACCTTTTCATTTTACATCTCCCAGATATATCTAATAGATATATCTGGGAGAATCGTCAAGCAGAAAATGAGGAAATTCTGGCAGAGTATCCCGGACTGGCAAGGACTGGAGGAGGTATCCCTGGTGGACCGTAGTCCACTTTTTCTATTCCGAAGATTGTTGACACGTTAGGTTTCCTGTTAAACTTTAAGCGTACCCATGCAATGGGTACGCACAAGAAAGCAGAAAAACAGAGTCTTGATAGAAGCTTGAATAGTTAGACGAAATGAGATGGGGAGTTTATGAATGAATTTCGCAAGTTTATCAGGTTCATCGTTCCAGTTTTAGTATTTGTTTTTTATTCGTATTCGTTGTTAGCGCTGATATATGGGGAAATTACATGCCCAGAAAACAGAGATCTCCCCATATTACAAGTTTCCGCGGTTATATTCCCACTTCTGGGTGCTCTTGGTTTTTTAATAAGCTCTGTACACCATTTGCTCTTCTGGTACTGCCCCATTTATCCATCAGTTAGACACCAACAGTTTTTGCAGCGTTTGACCCATGAAAGAGAACTTGTCTTTATCGGACAGCAACCGAACTTATTTGATGAAATGAGCAATTGGAATATTATCAATGTGATCTGGCATAGTTTGCGAACGAAAGATTCCACATGGGATAAAATCAATCAGCGAAACGATTCTCTCACAGATCTTATGCACAGTACTGGTGCAATATTTGTGGCCTATCTATTGGCTTTAGTATTTGCAATTGTATTCGCAGTGGCACGGTCATGCTGCTATGGCCAACCACCTGATATTCACGAAGCATGCTTCTGTATTAAATTTATTACACTTTTTGTCTTAATTGTATTGCTATTTATATTGCATTGTGTAAGCCTGAGAAGAACCTCGAAAAATATGGAAACGTTTGTCCAGACTGCTCTATTTCATATACTTCGTCTGCAAAATATAGAAAAAGGTGGTCAACATCCATACAGATTCTACACCAGTAATGCCTGATAGATGCTATTTTTGCAGAGCAAATGAAATCAGCGGGCCGGTGCCATAGACGCCACGCTATCTGTTTACGGACTTTGAGTCTCGCTAATTCTTCACCCTTATCCACCTCTGCAACCATACACCCGGCATATATTGCTTGACTGAATTTAGATTTGCATTACCCTGATATCTATGGAATATCGTGAGAGGATTACAGCCAATCCACAGATTATGCTGGGCAAACCTGTCATTAAGGGTACGCGAATCACAGTAGAGTTCATTCTCGAGCAGTTGGCCGAAGGAGCTTCCATTGAGGAAATTCTGGCAGAGTATCCCGGACTGGCAAGGGAAGATATTCAGGCATGTCTTGCTTATTCGCACGATGTTATTTCCAGGGACGTTTTAATTGCAGGTTAAAATCGTAGCGGATGAAAATATTTCCATTAGCATTATTCATAGCCTGCGGGACATAGGCCTTAATGTGATGTCGATATTCGACTCCCACAGAGGAATCACAGATGCGGAAATTTTACAGTTTTGCACTACACAACCATCGATCCTGTTAACTTCTGATAAGAATTTTGCTGCATGGGCAGCTGCTTCCAGGCCACCTGAGACGGGGATAGTTTTGCTAAGATTTGAGCGAGGTGACATCGATAACATGATTGAATCATTAAAAATCGTTTTCCAGAATACCGACTCTCTATTAGGCGTCTATACAGTAATTGCGCCGACGAAAATCAGGCAGAGAATCATTTAATACAGATCGCCACAAGGATCTGGATAACAGATCGCTTACGCACCTTCCCATTTCACTCAAACCAACCAGCATACGACAGTAACGCCGGTGACCGAAAAATGGGTCCAGGACTGGGAGCGTCTTCCTGATAACTCCTTTCTAGTGTAACTGGCCACTATCAAATGTAACTGGCCGCTCATGAATTGCATCCTTCCCTTCCTGCATTAGTATGGTGATATAGTATCCTCGTGAATGGGTCTGTCGTGATGAACAGGAAAAGGGTTCAATAGAGCCTGATTATCTTACTTTGAAACAATGTGTGGATTGATGTTACACGATCAGTCATCAAATACTTCCTACGAAATACCGGCTGATATGCTCATTGGCTGCATACTTTATACCGATTACATGCGACGGCATCAATGTGATGATGCGTCCAGTGCTATTCCCTGGTGGATCCATTATCCATAACTACAATGAAAGATTGTAGATCCAGCAACACTTCGCGGCTTTCAAAGTCATAGAATTTCCCGCATACCGACCCCCCGGCGCTAATGCAATCAGAGTCAGGGAGGGCATGGCGTGAAACAGGAAAGAAATACGAAGCGGCTACATGGCCTTGAGACTGACAGGTGGAGACTCAGCCGATAGCCCCACACGATGTGGGGCGCCTGGTGCCCTGGCCATGGAGGAGACAGAGCACCAGGTCGGGTGAAGTCTCCCACCGGGCTAAGGAAATACCATAACTCCCTCGGCAAACCGCTTACGAATCGCCTGGATTGCCTCCGGAAGAAGCGCTGTGGCAGAAATTGCATCTGCATGTGCTTCTAGCGTTAGCTCACGGTCATGTACCAGGTCGGCCAGACGGAAATCGTCCAGGCCATGCTGCTTGAGTCCCAAAAGCTGACCTGGTCCCCGGATCTTCATATCTACTTCGCTTAAATAGAAACCATCTTCGCTATCCACCACGGCTTGCAATCGATCTTTCGCATCATCGGTAAGGCTTGCTGACTCCATTAAAATGCAGAAGCTCTCCTCACTGCCACGCCCTACTCGTCCACGGAGCTGGTGCAACTGGGAGATACCAAATCGATCCGCATGTTCGATAACCATAATAGTGGCGTTGGGAACGTCTACCCCTACTTCCACAACAGTGGTGGTCACAAGGATCGATACGCGACCCTCTCGAAAATCCCGCATAATCACCTCTTTCTCGGGAGTCTTCAACTTCCCGTGAAGCAGACTCACCTGCAGGTCCGGGAAGACTATACCGGAGAGTTCCTCATACGCATCGCTGGCTGCCCGTAGATCGAGTTTTTCCGACTCTTCAATGATAGGATAGACGATATAGCACTGACGACCATTGGAAACGTGTTTACGTATGGATTTATAGAGGCCACTCCTCTGTGTCTCCACAAGACGCATGGTTTTGATTGGCTTTCGACCGGCCGGTTTCTCTTTTAACACAACCATCTCCAGATCGCCAAACTCTGTAAGCGAGAGTGTCCGGGGAATAGGAGTGGCTGTCATGGCCATCATGTCGGGGTTTTTTCCTTTGAGCCTGAGCTTCTCTCTCTGATCCACACCGAAACGATGCTGCTCATCAATGATCACCAGTCCCAGCGACGCAAACTCCACCGACTCGTCAATGAGGGCGTGGGTACCTACCACCAGGTCTACCTCTCCACTCCTGATACCATCCAGAACCAGCTCTTTTTGTTTTTTCCTGTCACTACCCGTGAGAAGCTCCATATGTACGTTACTTCCCAGACCGCAGATATCGCTCAGAGTGCGGAAATGTTGCCTGGCCAGCACTTCTGTAGGCGCCATGATTGCCACCTGAATTCTGTTTGCAATATAGTGCAGGGCTACTGCCAGTGCAACAGCAGTTTTTCCAGATCCAACATCTCCCTGCAAAAGAAAAGCGGAAGGGTGATCCACCTGACACCCGGAGATAATTTCACCTATCGCTTTTTCTTGATCGGAAGTGAGCGTAAAAGGGAGGCTCTTCTTAAACAATTCCCATCCGCTCCACCGATCCGAAGTCAGTGGCCAGAGGGACCTCTCAATCTTTTCTCTGTGATTTCGTTTCTCTTTCATCATTAATTGAAAAAGGTAGAGCTCTTCGTATTTTAATCTCTGCCGGGAAGCATTCAGATGTTGATCGGATTGGGGGAAATGAATCCCTGTCAGTGCGGAGCGGCGGTCCGGATAGTTATATTTTGCAATGATTTCAGATGGAAGGACTTCGGCAATCGTAAGATCTGGAATATCCAGCGCGTTTCGCATGGCCCGGCGAAGACCTCGATTGTCCAGACCCCTTTTTTTCAATGCTTCGCCTGTTGGATAGACCGGGACAATACGCCCGACATGAAGTAGTGCATGGGCATCGTCTTCATCTAAAAACTCAAAGTCAGGGTGTGCCATCTGCATCCCCCGAAAGTATTCCAGTTTGCCGGAACAAACCAGGGAGTGGCCTGATTCAAAGAGCCCCAGAAAGTAGCGGGCGCTATGGAAGAAGACAAGGGTTACCTGTTCGCCTGTGGGAGTGGTACAGTTCACCATGGCCCGGCTCTTGCGTCCGTGTGCCATGAATTTGTTTTTCACAGTAAGTATAAGAGTGATATACTGCCCGGTTTGAAGCATGGTTGTTTCGGATATGGTACGATCGATGTACCGGCGAGGAAATCGATAGAGAAGATCACCTACCGTGTAGATACCCTCTTCGTGAAAAAGCTCTGCTCTGGCAGGACCGATTCCTTTTAATTTTTCAATGGCTCGATTCATTTACCTTTTCCAGTCGAATTGCCACCATATCTCCCTGTCCGCTCCATTTCACCAGGAGGTCGAAGATTTTTTTAGTCAGCCGAAATAGTTGTGACGCGTCTTTTTTCATAGTCATACCGGAACCGTAGGAGATCCAGCCGGCTGTACGAAAACCCGCTTTCAGGCCTGCCTCTTTCAACTGATTGATTGAAAAGAAATAGAGATGCTCCGGCAAGTTCATATATCGCCACTTTACCCCCTGGAGCCGGGCCAGCACTCCATAACGACATGTGGAAAGAATCATAGTGCCACCAGGCTTCAGCAACCGATTAGCACGACGCAATACCGCCAGAGGATCGCTCATATGTTCCAGAGAGGCCCAGAGGGTTACCAGATCATAGCTTCCCGGGACGAGAGATTCGTCTTCCAGAAAATCGGAAATGAAAATCGTAAGACCCAGCTGATTGATTCCGAAGCTCGCAGCCTCTCTGGAAATCTCCACACCGTGTGCCTCCCATCCCAGAGAGTCCAGGAAAGCCACAAAGTATCCGGCCGCACAACCCACATCCAGAGAGCGTTTCCTGCCACCGCTATTTGCGTTATTGGATATATTATTTAAATCCGGCTCATAGTTCAAATCCGCAAGA
>JBNLFC010000238.1:0-6071 GCA_050305335.1 Leptospirales bacterium | reverse complement strand
GCAAGAGAGTCAGCCACATCATCGTGCTGTTTGGCGATATAACTTGACATAGACCTGGTGGCCCCGGAATTCACTTTGATATAAACCTTAACAGTCTCCCCTGTTCTAGTTTCTAAAGAGCTGCAGGATAAAGAAGTAACAATAGCGACTGTAGCGGTAATGGTCATGGCCATCATGCGGCCCATGGAATTACTCTGCATGATTCCTCCTTGCGTATTGACACCACCGTTTCAAAGGACATTCACCACACCGGGGATCTTTTATTTTGCAGAGCACCGCGGCAAGATCAATGAATGCAAGATTGATATCACCGGCAGCATCGCATTTTACGATTTCCCCTCCAAGTTCGATCAGCGTCCTGTTGCGTCTGGATTCAGCATGGTAAGAGATTCCTGCCACTCTGGCAAGTATGCGTGCCACATTTGTATCCATGGCCACCACTGCTTCGTGAAAAAGACGACTTCGCAACATAGCCGACGAGTAATCTCCCACACCAGGAATGTGCAAAAAATCATCTCCTTTTTCCGGTGTCACTCTTCCATACGTGTGCGAAACATAACGTATGGTCTGACGAATCTGCTCCGCTCTCCACCGGAGTCCCAGAGGATAGAGCAACCGGGCTAGCTCTTCCTCCTCCATGGCATCGGCATCCATCGCAGTTCTGTAGGTGGCGGTAAAGCTGTCGTAAACTTCCAGCACCTGATCCGAACGCGTGCGTCGTAGCATCATCTCTGCGATAAGAAGATGAAACCAGTTGTCTGTGTTTCTCCAGGGATAGCTTCTGCCGTGAAAGGAGAACCATCTGGTAAGGGCCTTTTGAATGGACCTAATTTGCGCGGGTGAAAGGTTGACGCTAGCCTGTAGCTTTTTCGAGTCCTTCTTTGCCCTCTTTCTTTCTGCCATGAATCGTATCTACCCGACTCTGCTCTTTTGCCACATCCTTTGTAGCAAGGGCAAGGGCTTTTTTTACAGCTTTTGCCACTTCACTCACAACAGGGACCACCACGGCATTCCCGAACTGTTTATAGGCCTGAGTGTCCGAAACAACGATTCTATAGTCTTCGGGAAATCCCATAAGACGTGCACACTCCCTGGGTGTCAGGCGACGGGGGTTTGCGCCCGGATTGGCCTTTGATTTACGCTGGGGCACAAGAATTTCTGATCCATCTTTATAATAACGCGCCGAAAGTGTTCGTGCCTGCCCGCGGGGATCAATGAGCCCGAATCCGAAACCATGGCCTGCCCGGCGATGTTTTTCTTTGTAATCCTGTAAATAGCTCCACAGTTTATCGGAAAGCGTATAACGAATATCAATTTTCTTTTCCAGAATATCCCCCATGGAGGGGAGAGGAGGATGAATCTCCAGAGGTTGGCCTGCAATGGCGGAAACGTTTCCTGGAAAACGAAAGCGCTGTAGAGCACTGGCGGACTTGAATCCTACGATAAAAATACGCTGACGATTTTGCGGAACGTAGTATCTGGAAGAAAGGACACTATAATCTACCCGATACCCCAGCTCTTCGGTGAGGGTTTTGAGTATCACCTGAAAAGTTCTCCCGCCATCATGGGATACCAGGTTTTTCACATTTTCCAGAACAAAGGCTTCGGGTCTATGATGGGCTATGATGCGCGCCACTTCAAAAAAGAGGGTGCCTTGTGTTTCGTCGGCAAAGCCATGCTTGCGTCCCAGCGCATTTTTTTTGCTCACGCCAGCAATGCTGAATGGCTGGCATGGGAAGCCCGCCGTAAGCACATCAAAATCCGGTATGGCTTCCGATGGAATTTTGCGTATGTCGCCGTCCGGTTCATCGCCAAAGTTGGCCTTATAACTCGCCCTGGCAAAATGGTCCCATTCGCTGGAAAAAACGCATTGCAATCCTGCTCTTTCAAAACCCAGACGAAAGCCGCCAATTCCGGCAAATAGATCGATAAAACGTAAAGGGCGGCCCATCTCTGCTATCCCATCGGCAAGATGGGGCGAAATGGTCAGCCACTTTTTCTTTTTCATGGATAGGGTCATCCCCGAATGCATAGATTACTCCTGCGTCATGATTGATCCAACCCATGCTTTGCTATGGGCTTCTGGAGCTGTCATGACACAGGCCATTATACAGGGGGGGTGTGACAGGATTCGGACTGAGATCAACTTTCGGCTTTGAGAACCGAATAGAACATGATCGCCCATGCCAGAATCATGGAGAGGCCGCCCAGAGGAATTGCGAACTTCAAGGGATCCAGCACTAACGTACCCATCATAAAAATGGGGAAAATCAGTGCGCCGGCAATGGACAGCCAGCTTCCTGCTGCAATCCCTGTACCCGAAAGGCGCAGCTTACCGATGAGGATCCCGTACAGAACATTGAGAACTCCGAACATCCCTCCATGAATGTGAGCGCTTACGAGCAGATGGTGGGCCATGGTTTTCTTCCATTCAGCGTCCGCAAGTTTCGTCTCCAGAAAGCCTCCCAAAAGCATGAAGAGCATAATCCAGAGACTTCCAATAATTAGATTCTTTTTTCCCATATGTGTAATTCTCCTGACTGGTTGGATCTTTTTTAGACACCGAAAGTTCCATGGGGAACACGATTCGTCAAATCGAATCCATGCTCACCTGGAGAGGAACTATCGTATAGTTCTTACGAACTGAAACCGCGCCAGTGGTCCCGGTAATGGAGTATAGCCTGTTTCAGTGTCAAATCCCGGCTTACCTCATCCACTCCACCCTGAAACAGGCCGTTACACCGAAATATCCTGAGAACCGCCAGTATCAATCCCTTCAAAGGACCAAATGCCATGAAAGCATCTACCGCATAATGAGAACAGGAAGGGTGGTAGATGCAACGAGGCCCCAGAAGTGGAGATATGGTCCATTGGTATAACCGGATGGGCAGAGTAAAAAAAGAATAAAAGAGAGTTTTCAAGGACATAGTCATTTCAATGTCAATCAGCACGCACAACCAGTTCAGCTGTGGCCTTTACCTCTCCCGATTCACTCCTGGCCTCCAACTCGAGAATCAAAAGTTGCTCACCGTTCTCTTCCTTTTTTTTACGCACCTTTCCGGTGCAGTGGAGCGATTCCCCTGGCTTTGTGATTCCTTTGAATTTTGCTCCAAAGCTCTTTACCTGTGAGGGATGCACCCAGTCCGACCAGAGTCGCCCCAGTTGCGCCATCACGTACATACCATGCACAATGGTACCGTCCAGCCCCACGGAGCGTGCAAATGCGGGATCATTGTGTATAGGATTGAAATCACCGGATGCACCGGCATAACGCACAAGGTCCATCTGACTGATGGGACCTACCGTGAGAGAAGGTATTTCCTGATCTACTTCGTAATTGCTGAATTTTACTCTCTGCATATTTGCCTCAACTACTCGGGACGAATGATAATGGAAAAGCGCGCTTCAATACAGGGAAGTTGTTCCTGGTTGGAGTAGATTGTATGAAACACCACTATGCTCATTTTACCGGCCTTTACATCTTCCACCTTCCCCTTTGCGTGAATTACATCGCCAGGGTATACGGGGTTGAGATAGATATATTCCTCTTTTGCATGAAGCAGTCGAGAAGTATCAATGCCCATATCCCGCATATCGTCCCAGAGTTCCCTGTATCCCCAGAATTGAAAGGCTGTCTGAAACGTTGGTGGGACAGGAGTATCCTTGTATCCCGCCGCCTTTGCGGCTTCCGGATCCAGATAGATGGGGTTTGTCTCCCCTATGGCTTTACAGAATTCATGTATTTTTCCCCGTTCCACGGTAAAGTGATAAGAACGCAGGGGTGTACCGGCCAGTTCTTTTGTGAGTTCCATTTTACCATATTGACAGATGAATAGAAAGAATCAAGCGAATATGCGAAAAACGCTGCCGGCATACCTGATGGGTCAATGGAGATAGCTGTCATAAGAACATTGCTGCCAGTGATTCAGCTGCAACATCAAGGCGCTCACTCTCCAGATTGGGCAGTTCAATAAAAAAAGATGTGCCACCTTCCGCTTCCGGCTCGAACCAGATCCGGCCTTTATGGGCCTCTACGATGGATCTTGTGATGGCAAGCCCCAATCCTGTTCCGAAAGATTTGCCTTCTGTGACAAAGGGGAAAAACAGAGTATCGCGTATCTTTTCAGGGATTCCCGGGCCAGAATCCTTCATATGGAAAATCATCCGATTCTCCTCACCGTAAACGCGAAAAGTGAAACTATCCCCTGCGTGTAGCACTTCCGATGCATTGATCGCCACATTCATGATAGCGCGGGTAATTTGCGAGGCGTCCATCAAAAGTCGCCCCGTCACGGTGCAGTCACACTGGAACTGGATGTCTCGATTGGTGAAAAGCAGTGAAATTGTATCGGCAAGGTCGTTGCTGTAGCGAACCGCATCAGTCCATTTCAACTCCAGATCTCGCTCATTCCTGGCAAAACGTAAAATATCCTGGGCCATATCGGCGAGACGTCCCGATTCACGGGCTATCCTGGAAAGGAACTTATCTCGATTCTCTCTTGTCAGGGAATCCTCCAGAGCTATGGTCGCATAACCCATTACAATCCCGGCCAGATTTTTCATATCATGAACAATGCGGGAGGCATATTGACCCACCACAGCCATCTTTTCATTTTCCAGCAACTCGGCACGCAGCTCTTTTGCTTCCCGATAGGCGGATACTAAATTCAACTGGGTTTGAATGCGCGCGATCAGTTCACTTCGATAAAAGGGCTTGGGCAGGTAGTCACTGGCGCCCACTTCCAGGCCCTTCACAAGATCATCCAGTTGATTTCTGGCAGTCAACATAATGATGGGCAATTCCGCGCTGTTGTATTGTTCGCGTATCTTGTGGGCAACCGCATAACCATTCATGCGCGGCATCATCACATCCAGAAGGATAAGATCCGGAGTACCGTTCCCCAGCATTTTCAGGGCAGCATTACCTTCGGAAGCTTTCCATACATTATATCCTTCCGCCTGCAAAAAATTTTCCAGAATCAACAGGTTCACATCGTCGTCATCCACAGCAAGGATAGTTGGACGCAAAGGATCGTCCGGTGTGTGTATGTCCAATGCTGTGGGAACATTCGACCTACGCACCCCTGCGTCAGCTTTCACAGGCTCTTCGGTGAGAGAGCTGACACGGATATGCCCCCCCCCATCTTCAGTGCCCGCTTCGTCCGGCTTTGCCACATCCAGTGCGAACCTGAAGATTGAACCTTTACCCACTTCGCTGATCACCTCTATTTCGGAACCGTGGAGCTGTAGAAGACTCTTGACTATGGCCAGTCCAAGCCCGGTGCCCCCATATTCACGCTCAATGGAGCCTGAAGCTTGCTCAAAGCTTTCAAATATCTTTTCCTGCATATCCTGAGGAATTCCAATTCCGGTGTCAGACACTGAAATATTCACACGATCCGATTCGGGAATGTATTCGGCGCTCAGTGTTACGCACCCCTTTTCTGTAAACTTGATGGCATTGCCCACAAGATTGATCAAAATTTGCTGAAGCCTATCTTCGTCGGCGCGAATGAGAGGTAGATCCGATGGGACATCCAGATATAACTCGATTTTTTTCTCTCTGGCGGTTGTAACAAACATACCGGCAACCAGTTCCGATATTTTCGGAAATTTCAAGGGACGAATTCGCAAATCGATGTCACGGTTTTTTAATTTAGAAAAATCAAGTATGTCATTCACCAGGGAGGCAAGTCGTCTTGCGCTGGCAATGATCATTTCCGAATTTTTCAAGTTGTTTTCCCTTGAATCGGGAAAAAGAATACTGGATTCGGCCAGACCTATAATTCCGTGCAGCGGAGTGCGAAGCTCATGGGAGGTGTTGGCCAGAAACTCATCTTTGATGGTATCCATTCGTTTTAGATCAGCATTCTTCTGCTCCAGCTCAATTCCAAGTTCCTTCACTTTAAAATAATCATGGGCGAAAATCTGAGCCAGCATATAGGCCTGGGTCAGGAGGAATACAAAAAGCCCCATGGGTACAAGAAAGCCTGTGTAGAGTAACTCCAGATTGTTCATCATATCATTGATGACCGTTGCAACAAAAACCAGAATACCAAGAAAGGAAATCA
>JBNLFC010000237.1:0-6090 GCA_050305335.1 Leptospirales bacterium | reverse complement strand
ACGTTATCTAAACCAGCTTGAGGGCATATCTGAGCCTGAAAAAAAGCGAAATATCATTGGTGAGCTTTTTGTGGATGTTCAGAGCGATGCCAGCTCACGCCTGGGTCTTTCCCCTGACGAGTGGTTCCTCGGTCAGGGGACCATCTACCCGGACACCATTGAATCAGGGGCCACGAAGAATAGTCATAAAATCAAAACCCATCACAATCGGGTGGAACGCATTGAGCAGCTGATCCAGCAGGGGAGGGTTGTGGAGCCCATTCATGAGCTCTACAAAGATGAAGTGAGATCACTGGGCAGGCTCCTGGGTCTGCCCGATGACATGGTATACCGACACCCATTCCCGGGCCCGGGCCTCGCTGTTCGTTGCCTCTGCGTCTCTCCCGGCGATCCCATGCTCGAACAGAATAAAAAAGATGGTGGAAAGGGTGACTTTCTCCAGATGATCGAGAAAGAGAGAGAAACCGCCTCCGGGGATCCGGCAATGTTGCAGGACATTCATTATATCCTTGAACAGATCAATCGCATTCGGTATTCACCCATTGCTCTTCCCATCAAATCCGTTGGAGTGCAGGGTGATCAGCGAAGCTACGCTCGCCCTCTGGCGCTCTTTCCTCTCTCTCACAACCACGCACCATGGAGCGAGTTGAGCGACCTGGCAAGAAGAATCACCAATCGTTTTCGCGCCATCAACAGGGTAATCGTATCCATCGGTTGCAGGGAAGATGTCAATGAAATGGAAGTGATTGCGCACTCCGAAGCTTATCTCACAGAATCACGCATACATCTCCTGCGCATGGCGGATCATATAGTACATGAATTTGTGAAAGATCATGGTCTTTATGATCAGATCTGGCAGTTTCCCGTAGTTCTTGTACCTTTGAGTTTTAAAAGAAAAAATGCAAGTGCCGGAGGAGCCTCCGGATCTGATGATGAACACTCTGAATCCATTGTTCTGCGTCCGGTGCTTTCTTCTGATGCAATGACTGCTACCTTCTTTCCTATGGACGAGAATCTGGTAAGGGAGCTCTCGTTAAGACTGCTCTCTTTAGTTCGCGTGGATGCGGTCTTCTATGATATTACAAGTAAGCCCCCTGGAACTATTGAGTGGGAGTAAAGCATAGTATTCAAATTGTCCCGGGGGCAATAAATTCGGCATAAGCTTGATCAAGCGGAGACGGCCAATGCCATTTTTCCTGGACACTCTACAGTGAGTATATTTCATGGGATCTCTCGAAGTTCATACTTCCGTAGAAATCTTTGCCAGGCTTGCAAAGATCACCGGCAAGGGAATCCTTCAAGCGCGGATTCTATCTCTGGAGCCAGACGGAAATCTTACCATTCTGATTGGCGGATCCAGAATACGTGCCATGGCAAGGGGGCTTCCTCTTCAAAAGGGTGATCTCATTTTTCTGCGGGTTAAGAAAATCCTCAAAGAACCGGATCGTGTAATTCTGGAGCTAGTTCGTCAAGCAGATAGAAAAGCGAGTGGGAGCTCATCCGTCGTTCCACTCGCTTTTCAGACATACCCCGGAGAAATTTCCCATCTACTCCAATTTCTTTCCCTTTTCAAAGAATGGAAAAGGCCCAATCCATCGAAAAAAGGGATAATGAAAACGGCTGAACGAGGAGGTAGTTCCCATGGGCATAACAATAAAAGTTCTGATACTACCCCCACACGGCCTACCGATGAGCTCTCCGACACAGAAAAACCTCTGCAGAACATTGTTTTCTTTTCCAGCCATGAAAGCGAAGCCGGGCATGTTACCGGGACCGGGGAAGAGTATGAAAAGGGAAAATTCTATTCCATGGTGTCACAGGAGCAATTTTCTCTCTATTTCAGGTTTGATCTTAAAAACACAGGTAGGTGCGCGGTCTGGATTTATCACTCTTCAGTTCTCCCATGGACAGAGCTGAGTTTCGCTTTTGAGAATCAAGAAGCAACGTCTGATGTAGAACAGTTGAAGATAGACTGGATCAAAATCCTTCGCGATGCGGTTCCTGAACTGAAAAACCTCCACATTCGTACAATCGGGATGGATGACTTTCACAATATAGCCGAGTGGAGAGTGTGAGTGAAGCGTAGAGGAAATAAAAGATATAGACAGACCGTTGCAACTGCTCTTGCGTATAACCCTGAAAATGATGTTGCGCCACGGGTCCTTGCCACCGGAAGTGGAGCACTGGCATATCGAATCCAGAAAATCGCAAGAGAAAATGGAATTCCAGTTCATTCTGATCCGGAGGTAGCTGAACTGTTGAATCAGCTACCTCCGGGAAGCCCCATACCGGAAACCATGTATAGAACTATGGCAGCTATCTTTGCTCTTCTGGTTGCCTACGACAAATCTGAAATTAAGGAATCGACATCGGAGAGCACGAACCTGTAGAGCGAAGCAAATATCATGAAAGAGGAACTCTCTGTCAAAGAAATGCAGTTTGGAAACGCATTTCGCCATTCTGGCGAAGGATACGGATTGCTCTATCTTCTCGCCAGTGGGCATCGTTTGCTGGATCACAATCGACGCCTCGGTCGCGTCGAGGTAGATCTGATCACTCTTGATTTGCAGGGGGTGCTTCATTTTGTTGAAGTAAAAGCATGGAAAGAAAATCCCTCGGTTCATCCTCTAAAAAGTCAGAATGCTTTTCGCAGAAATCTGCTGCGCAAGGCCGCGGGAATTTTTCTTGCAACCAATCGATTCTTTCAATCTCAAGAATACTCTTGCACTGAAAATCATCCTTTACTTACTCGCAATGACCTCTGCGCCGATTTTACCGGAGAAGTCTCCTTTGATCTGCTCTGGGTGCATCCGGAGACGGGGAAGGTCGAAGAGTTTCCTGCGATTTTCTAAACCCTGGACCGTGGCAATGCTTTTTTGTTTCACATGAAACCATAAATAAATCCAAGTAATATGTCGCATCAGGAGAAGAGCAATCAGCTGAGAGCTCTGAGCTGATTGCTCTGTAAAGAGACATGCTGTTCGATTATGTCGTTTCCTTCCACGCGAAATGGAACATGTGAGAATCGTTATGTCTCTCCAGCAAGACAGGCGATTTTTTTTCTATATTTCGTGGTTGCCCATGTGAAAAAAAGAGACACCCATTTCGCGTACAGGTCGAATTTATCTCTGGGTGTGTTTCACACACTGCCTTGCTCAGGGATGAGCAGGCAAAACAATTACAGGGATGTAACGAATGAAGACGCTCAAGGATGAGACCCGCCGTGTCCATGGAGACGGTTTTGGGCCAGATCCTGTGCTAATGAAAAAAATAGGAGCACAGGATTTTCGCCCGCGAGATCTTAAATATTTCAAAAAAAAGATTCTCGATAAAGACTACATGGATCATGCAATAAACAGAATCGCAATGGAGCTTTCCCATTTTCTGTCAAGATAGTGTCTAGCGGCCATCTGCTGGCCAGATATCGTCTATACAGGAAAACGAGAAAGCTTCTTCTAAATGCACCGCGTTGATTGCGTCGGCTCCGTCCAGATCCGCCAGGGTTCTGGCGAGCCGTCGTACACTTGCGATCCTTCTGTGGCTCACTTTTTTTTTCCCGGACATGATAATTCGATTCCACTCCCGGACTGCCTCTTTCTTCTCAATACGGATGAGTTCTCCAAGGCATTCCCGGGGAACATCGGCATTAAAGCGGTAGGAAAGATTTTCGAACCTCTCTCGCTGCATGGCTGCAGCGCTCGCTATGCTAAGGCGTATATTCATCCCATCCCATAGAGGCATTTCTGTGGCCCGATTCATATCGACGAAAGCCTCAATTTCCATGCGGTCCCGCAAAGGTCCGGAAATCAAATTGCGATACTGCTGAATGGCTCCCCTGGAACAAGTGCAGTTTCTGTCATTGTTGAGGAGATAACCGCATGGACACGGATTTGCTGTTGCCAGAAGTAGGAACCTTGCCGGAAACTGAATGGAGCGATTCCCCCGGGCAATGTGTACCACACCATCACTCAACGGTTCCCTGAGAGCCTGGATTACAGAACGCTGGAATTCAGGATATTCGTCCAGTAGAAGAACTCCGTTATGCGCCCTCGTTACCTCTCCCGGCCTGGGCGGGCTTCCTCCGCCTATGATTGCGCCCATGGTTATGGAATGGTGAGGATTGCGAAACGGGCGAAAGGTATGCATAGCATCGTTGCCTGGCTCAAGGAATTGTCGAATGGTCAAAATTTCAATGGATTCGGTTTCGTCAGGGGGAGGGATCATGCTATAGATCTCTCTTGCCAGAGAACTTTTACCGGTACCCGGAGGGCCGATCAAAAGGGTATGGTGCCGACCTGCAGCCGACACAGCTGCTTTGCGGACAAGCCCGGCATCCAGAGAGAGCCCCTGGAGGGGCAGTTCCCCCTCCGGGGGATGCGCTACGAGCTTAGACTCAATGGGCTCAGGAGGAGGAGCCTGGTTGAGTTCTTCCAGTGAGGCGACCGGATAGAGTTTCAACCCGCTTACCTGCATGGCCCGGGTTAGATCTGGCGCTGGCAGGATTACATGTTTTTTTCCCGCCTGACGTGCTGTTAAAAGATAGGGGATCAAAAGGTCCACAGAACGAAGGACCCCCGAAAGAGAGAGCTCCCCGAGAAATAGACTCCGATTCAAATCCAGAGAGGAGAGGAGGGAGCCCGGACGAACCTGACGGGTTGCAATGAGCAGCGCACAGGCTATGACCAGATCCAGATGGCTTCCTTTTTTAGGAATACCCGCCGGAGCAAGGTGGACTGAAACGGAAGAGTATGGGAAATGGAAACCCGATTGAGTAAAGGCTGTTCTAACACGATCTGTCGTGTCACGAACCAGTGAGTTATGCATTCCCCCGATCTGAAAAAGCGGTATTCCACGCTTGACTGTCATTTCCACAACCGTTATGGAGGCAGAGACCGCCCCATCACGGTAAGTTGAGTAGAGTGATGTGTAGCTCATATCCTTCTCGGGTCTTTTCAGGTGCGAAAACTACGCATATTTTTTCTCGAAGGAATTACTTTTCTTGATGTCCTATCGCCCATTCCTATCCTGGCTACCATGTTCCATGATTTCCGACTGGCTCGAATCTGGTCTTTTGTTCTAATTTTTTCCCTCCTTACCTCTGGCTGTGTCCTTTTTTCGTCAGAATTGACTGACGCACAAAAAATCAATCGGGTGACTGACGGGAGAGTTTTTCATGCAAAGAGTGACATCTATTCCGCATTCCAGGTCCAGATGGATGGTAATCCGCAGGTATTGCTAAAGAAAGGAACCGCAGTGAAAATCTGGATCGAATCCTCAACAGACTGGATTCGAGTAAAGGCTTACAACGCTAAAGAAAACAGGGAGCAGGCATCTGGCATCACCATCATCTATCTCTTCAACGAGGATCTTCCTGAAAATGTAGATCGAGAGAGGCTGGTTAAAGAAAAGATTATGGAGATTCTTCAGGCTGAGAACGGAGCACCGCTATAGAATTGGGTCAGGAAGGGACGATAATGAGAACCGGTATGGAAACTGGAACTGTGATGAAGCTATCATTTTTTTTTGTAACACTCATGGCTCTGGGGACTGCAAGGGCTGAATCAGGCGAGCAGCTGCTGATTCACAGACCTGCAGAAGAGCCCCCTGTAGAAATAAAGTCCTACTATGCTCCCGAACAGGCAGATGAGGGTGATGAGATTGATCAAGAAATCGAGCGCTACTTCAAAGAAGCGCGACTGCCGTCAACGGGTGACGTTGATGCTGAGAAACTGGAAGATATCATCGATCATGAAAAAGCAGAAAGTCGTGCCTACGAAGGAGATGCCACAACCGAAGATGAGGGTTTTTTTCATTTTTTCAATACGGGAGACAATCGTCCCAGTTCCGAAGATGGAATCACGCGCCATACCGTAAAAAAAGGAGATACCATCTGGGCCATTGCAAGGAAATACAGCAAAACCCCCCGGGAAATATTGAAGCACAATCCAGAACTCAAGAGTCGGCCACTCTACATTGGAGAAGAAGTATTAGTCTACGATGGCAACGAAGACGAATCAGGTCCGGCCGGCAAAGTGGTTGTTGTAAATAGAATCCTCTATCACACAGTGCGCCCCGGAGATACTCTCTCTG
>JBNLFC010000236.1:0-6139 GCA_050305335.1 Leptospirales bacterium | reverse complement strand
GTTAGACATTACACCGATGGTAAAAAAGGTCATTACGAAAAAGAGCACTCGCGGAATATTGCTTGCGCTTGTAGAGCTTTTCGCGCTTGCCATAAACGCCAGAGAACCAGAAATTTCATTTTTCCAGGTATCTATCTGTTTATACATGGACTGGATTTCACGTTGGAGAGTGGAAACTTCTGTAGCATTTGTCATGGTTACCAGTTGTTTCTCTTTTTCCGTTATCTGGCCTGTTGTAGCATCAATCTGTGCATTCGCTTTATTGATGTGATTTGTATGAGGCCAGCAGATTCCCAGGAAGAGCGCAAAAGTCAGGACATACCCAATTACAAATTTTGGAAAACGTTGCCAGATCTCAACGGCGCGAACTTTATCGCCTGCTCTGTGGTCGATTTTGGCAGCCCAGACAATAGCAAGAATAAAAGCCCACACACCGATGAAAATATCGATGAACATCTTTACCGTGGTGGCTGTCATCATGATCCAGCCCTCTTTGTAGTTGATACCGGTTTCCGCCATGGCCCGGGAGCGCACCAGAGCATCAGTAACGGCACCTGCTGCCACTGCCGCTCCATCGGTCTTTACGGCCAACCCCATCCAGGCACCTGATACCAGAGGTTCCTGCCATAGAAATTCTCTGGCTACAAATGGGAGTAGAATCAGCTCCACCACTGCAAAAACTACTACCAGCGAGGAGACCATAATGGGAACAATGGGACGAGCCCGGATAGCGCCTCCCGTTGCTATGGCTGCGGATACTCCGCATATAGATATACCCGAGGCAAGGGGTGCGGCCCATTCTCTATTGAATTTGAAATATTTTCGTGCAATGAAATAGACCAGAGCCCAGTAGATCAGATAAGCCTCCACAATGGCGCACAGCCCGCGAAACATGACGGCCGAGGCAAGGCCAAGTGATTCTGCGGCCTTTACACCCAGTCCTGCCCCCATAATTACAATAGCAGTTTTAATATAGAGCTCCGGACGGATGGCTTCTTTTAACAGTGAAGAGAGCTTAGGAAAAAAATTGCCCACGGCAAGTCCTGCCAGCAGGGCTACAATGAATCCAGCCTCGCCAGTCAGTTTCAAAGCCCAGCCAATTCCAAATTTTTTCATCTCTTCCGGGGTGGTGGCCGCGATATATGCGTTATGCCCGATAAGCCAGCTGGCATAGCTAACCCAGAAGACAATCGTGAACCCGATGAGAAAACGTACCGGTGATGCACCGAGGAAATAGGCACCGACTCCCATTACCACAATCAAAAACAGGTAGGTCATGGCAAGGGACATCAGGCCGGATATGCCAGGACTGGAGTAGGCCTGGCCAACCTGATACGTTTCCCCTTCCTGAACACTTTGCGTTACAACTTTTCCATTACTTTTTTTTATGGTGACTGTCTTTGCGTCGACTGCAGTCACCTCCCCGGTGATCGATTGATATTTTGAAGAGACCGGATTTAGCGCTTTTGTAACGTCTGTCCAGACTGACGTCTTTATCATGACTCCCAGTAAATCCATGCCGGGAGAAGCGAAGACACCCAACGATAATACAAAAATAAATAGCCCTAGCAAAAGCGAGAGCCAGTCTTCACTGATTCCCCGGGAGTTATCCTCCATAGTTATACGTCCTCTGTTGGAATTTTCCCAGATAGTTTCCTTTTAGTTTTTTGCCGTCAATGATTTTACGTTCAGCGAACTTAAAACTTTCCCAGGCATATTGATGTTTTAGATTATTGTAAAATTTGAATCTGTTAAGTCTTCCCCCCAATGGGGGGCTCTTTTTTTCACCTCAGGATTCTGATTGACCCTCCTTTTGACAATATTTGATTTGAGTTTAAGGTTGATGGAGAAAGTGATCATGAAGAGTTTGCAACTTTACTCCGGTCTGAAAAGAAATTGTCCTTTTTTTCATGAAGATATTCTTGCAGTTATATCTGGAAAGCTACCTGGGGCTTCCGCGAAAAGCCTGGTATCTGGCCCTGGCCCAGCTGGTTAACTCCAGCGGGACCATGGTGATATTCTTTCTAACCATCTATCTTACGGTGCATCATTCATACACCATCGCGCTGGCAGGTCAGATCGTGAGTGCGTTCGGTATCGGTATGATGGTGGGCTCTCTCATGGGAGGCGTTATTGTCGATGGTCTGGGTGCACATCGGACACAACGTATAGCGCTGTTTATGACGGGGGGGTTGCTTCTGGTAATGAGCCAGGTCTCTTTTTTCCCGATTTTGTGGGCTATTGCACTCTTGTGGGGCGTGTTCAATGGGGCCTTGTTTCCAGCCAATTCATCTGCCATGGCAGCCGAGTGTCCTCCCGAAGTTAGAAGTCGCGGGTTTTCCCTGATTCGTCTGGCTAATAATCTGGGTATGACCGCTTCGCCGATTGTTGGTGGATTCCTGGCAAAGATGAACTATGTGTATCTTTTTTATGCTGACGGTCTTACATGCATTCTGGCTGCACTTCTACTGCTTTATCTTTTTCCCCATGAAGCGTCATTATCCTTGCAATCTACACCCGGAAAAAAAACAAATCACTCTTTGCTCAGGCATGGTAGACTCTGGGCGACGTTCTTCTCCGCCCTTGGTTTGACTATCATTGTCTCTCAAATCTTTACCACCTGGCCTCCTTTTCTGCGTAGCGAAGAGGGGCTTCAAGAGTATCAAATCGGTCTTCTGCTTGCCATCAGTACAACTATGATTGTCATTATGCAAATGCCAGTGAGCCATCGTGCCAGCGGGTATTCCCACTATGCAACGGCATCCGTTGGAGCATTTCTTTATTCATTAGCTTTTATCTTGATGAGTGTATCCCATGGAATAATCTGGCAAATCGTGGCCCTGATGATCTGGACAACAGGAGAGATGCTTGTATTTCCTTCTCTTATGACTGCTATCTCCCACCTGGCTCCAGAGGGCTACCAGGGCAAATATCAGGGAGTCTACAGTCTTTCATTCAGTCTGGGCATGGTAATAGGGCCGGCGGGTGGAAGTTATCTGGCCGAAGCCATTGGCTGGCAAGGATTGTGGGCAGCGGTTGCCTTCATTGCCGCTGCTTCGTCCCTATCGCTTTATCTTATAAATCGGGTCAGGAGTTCACTCGTATGAAACTGAACAGTGTGCGCCCCGGTATTGCGGGGTTGAATCCTCGCATTGGAATTTTGCCGGTCATACTACTGCTTCTCTTTTTATCTCCGCTCATAGAGAAGTGCAATTACAACTCAGGAGCAGTCACAGATTGCGCTACTATTTTTTCTTCTGATACCGCCAATACGGAGGCTTTTTCACGGAAAACAAGAATTCAATTGAACCATGTTCGTTTTATGTTATCTTCTTCCATCTATGCGGACATGCAGTATCTGGATGGCGATTTGATTCCCCGACAGAAGGACGATGCCGTGGACTTTGATCGACCTGAAAGTTTTCAGTTGAATGCCAGAAGCGCAGGCATTGGAATCGATGCCAGAGTTCTGGAGGCTCTTTTTAACAATAAAGTATTCAACTACAATGGCTCGCCTTTACGCAATCTATCAATACAATTCATCCGGGACGGTAAGTCGGGTTTGCCGAGAATTTTTCTCAAAGGGGAGATCTATTTAAAACTCTTGTGGATTCCATTCACTCAGGTGGGTCGTCTGGAGCTGGACACAACAACCAATAACCTTGTTATGCAAATGGATTCCATTCAGGTGCTGGGCTCCATTCCAACGCTGGAGTTGATGAATCTGGTTCACTTGAAGCTGGAAGAACTTGTCAAGCTTCCTGCTGATCGGGGCGTTGTAATCAGGGGGAATGACATCATTCTGCGCCCTTTTGACCTCTTCCCTCCACCACGCATTTCCGGTAAAATTGATCAAGTGAAGATGGATGCGCTCCATAATCGACTGCTGATTTACATGGGTGCGCTACAACAGCAGGGCAAAGGTAAAGGGGGCAATCCTTATGCTTCGCTCCATATCACGGGCGGTGTTTTGAAATTTGCTCGATTTTACATGCACCATGCGGATTTGTTGCTTTTAGATTCCGATGCAGGCGATGAGTTTGTTTTCAACCTTCCTGAATACATTCGCCATGTAAACCATGGCCGGGTGGAGATTTTAAAAAATGGGGCAGTGAGAGCCGTTCTTCCGGATTTTAACGACATATAAGCGGATAGTGCTTGCTTTTTTCCTTCCTTTTGCATTTCTTTTCCTTGTAATTACTTATGATTTTGTCAAAAGAAAAAACACAAGAGCGCAGTTCTCTCTATCACAATTTAATGCAATCTGCAAAAGAGAAAGACAATACACACTGGGTTGCGCGTATCCTTTCCAGCTGGCTTCTGGGCATAGGAGTAATGCCTGACGGACTGGGGTTGAGTGAAGAACAGTTTCGTTTGCTTGCGTCCCGGTATTCGGGAATGGATATACCTTTTCAAGCGCCGTCGGGTAACCGCATTTCTCTCAAGCGTCTTGACGAGATTGATGATCTGCGCAACTTTCTGCTCCCCTTTTGCTCGGTACCCTCACCTGAGAAAGAGTGGACGACCGAAATCCTTGTCGTTGGTTGTCTGGGCAATGATCACCTCTGGTCCGATATGGGCTTCTGGTCCAGGAGCGATCTTTCCGGCATGATCACATACAACTTTCCTGAGATGGCTCTTCGTAACAATAAGGACATGAAGTGGAAAAAGTTTCTCTACAAGCAGCTGTGTACAGCCGAGGGCATCTATGTTTGTCGATCTCCCTCCTGCGAGATATGTGTGGACTATCCGTTTTGTTTTGGACCGGAGGAGTAGCACTCAGTATTTTGCCGGAGTTGTTTTTGATAAAAATCTTTCCTGATTATGGAAAATTTTCAGCAAAAACGGACCTGAATGTGTCATATGACTGGCAGGTGAAAGGAAAGTCATGACCATGCTGCTCCGTCTTTTTCTAATCTCTCTTCTTATAATTACGACCACTTGTATTGGGGACTATCCCCAGACCAATGGCAATGTGCTGGCCATACTTCTGAGCACATCTGAAACAGTAGCCGCTCCCACCTTTTCCGTTTCTTCCGGAACCTACGATGTGGATCAGAGCGTACAGCTTACCAGTACTACACCGGGTGCAACTATTTACTATACCATTGATGGCACAACGCCTACCAGATCCAGCTCACTCTATTTCACCGCCATATCCGTGGCCGGGAATGGTACCAGCATGACCATTCAAGCATTTGCCACAGCATCCGAAATGCGAGATAGCCAGGTGGCCAGTGCTAGCTATCTGATCTATCGATACCTGCTTTCCGATACGGGGCAGCTTACCTGCTACAATGCAACCGCGAACAACCCTTGCCTTGACGCCGCTTTTCCCAATCAGGATGGGGACAATGTGGATGTTCCTGCGGCCCGCAGCTTTGCTGCTCCTGCGGCTCCGGTTTCTTACCCCACCGATTATTACACCGGAGACAACAACACCGGACTCGTCTGGATTACCTGTCCCGAGGGAATGAGCTACAATGGCTCCACCTGTACAGGAAGTGCGGCTACTTACACACAAAGCGTTGCTGTGACACAGTGTGATAGCCATAACAGCGACAATTCTGGTGCCGGATACGCAGGAAGAAGCAACTGGCGATTGCCCACCATGTATGAGCTGCAGACTCTCGTTTTCGAAGGAAGTAATAATGGGATTGATACGACCTATTTCCCTGATACCACGGCCAGCTATTATTGGGGCAGCACCGAGGATTCGGTAAATGCAGGCAATTATTTTGTGCTTCAGTATGCTCTGCGATTTATCACCAGGCATTCCTCGGGAAACTTAAATAACGTAAGATGTGTGGCCGGGCCATCTTTGACCTCTACCGGTCTCTCTTCCGTCGACAGTGTCAATCATATCGTCACCGATCAAAGAACAGGTCTTATGTGGGAACAATGCAGTCGTGGCCTGGCACTGGATGCCACCTGCAGTGGTGCTGCTACCACTTCCCTCTGGGATAGCGCGCTCAACTATTGCGATGGTCTAACACTGGCCGGCTACAGCGACTGGCGACTGCCCAACATTATCGAGCTAAGAAGTATTGTTAATTATTCAGCCACGGCATCGCCGTATATTGACGCGTCAGCATTTCCCTCAACCCCGACCGCCAATGCTTTCTGGAGCTCCACTACC
>JBNLFC010000235.1:0-6145 GCA_050305335.1 Leptospirales bacterium | reverse complement strand
AGGGACGGACCCAAGGAACTGGCCGGGATCCTCAACAACGCCGAACGGGACATGGAGAAGACCGTTCTCGAACACATCGCTTCGTACGACCAGGAACTGGCGGATCGGGTGCGGTCGCTGATGTTCGTGTTCGAAGACATTGTTCTTCTCGATGATCGTGCCATTCAACGGGTTCTGCGTGAAGTGGATAACCAGGAACTGGCAAGAGCACTCAAATCCGTGGAAGCAGAAGTCCAGGAAAAGATTTTCAAAAACATGTCCAAGAGGGCTGCGGCGCTTCTGCGAGAAGACATGGAGTTCATGGGGCCAGTTCGACTCAAAGACGTGGAAGATTGCCAGCAAAAGATTGTCAATATCATCCGCAAGCTGGAAGATGCGGGAGAGATCGTGGTTGCTCGCGCGGGAGAAGAGGAACTGGTGGTCTGATCCCGGCACACCTTCCTCGCATTGCAGCGTCAGAATCTCATCCGGCCCGGGCACGTAGCATCTGTCATGAAAATGATTTCCAATCATTCTATCCGGAAGGGACCGGAGAGTAGCTCTCGCAGGCAGGCATTTTTTGGGGATGATCTACTGTTTAACGTTTTTTTTATCTGAAATACCCCTACAAAACCGTCATATCCCTTTGACTTATTCAACAGGTGTGAGGGATAAAGTCAAACACGTAAATTATATTGCGTTATGAGCTCAAGGATGACGTTGGGGAGGGATAAATAAACAAAACCTGTGCATGCGGTCTGGCTCAAAAAGAGCGTCTATGATTTTTTCAGCCGGGAAATTAAATTCCGGATGTCGATTGGTCGATCTACAGGGATAAACAGATCATCCCATGCTGAATATGCGTGAGGATCAACAATCCCGTTGATGGTGGGAAACGGAGTTTTTTTACCTGTGATGGCTCTGAGTTATGTCGCACAGTGCCGGCATTCCGGTAACGGCCGGAAGCACTGAAAAAAAAGAACCACGGGAAAAAAAGTGACTGATTTTTTGCTGGAAAGGGAGATAATTGGTAGTTCGTGTTGCCGAAGTTGGGTTGCCGGGCTTTTGATAGGGATGCTTTTCTATCCAAAGTGATTGAGCGAATCCAGTTTTACTTCAATACAATGCTGATCCCAGTGGATATGTGCGTGTTCGCAGCTCAACTGGAGCATGGATTGTGATCGGAAACAGGTTCTGATGTTTTACCGGGTAACAGTTCAACTGAATCCTGGTAGGGTTGCTCTGGTTCGTAGAGATTTAAAAAAAGTTTATGAAGGAAATAAAATAACGAAATTGCTCTTCAATATATAGAGTGTTTCGGAGGAAAGGATATGGCAGCTCAATTCCCAAAAAGTCCCAACAAAGTGGATCCAATTATTCCCGGTGCGGTGGCCTCCCGTACATCGATCGTATGGGAAGGGCGGAATAAGGCCGTTGAATCAAAAAAGATCATCGATGACGCCTCCCGTAGAATTAACAGCTTTGTTCAGACTAAATTGCCGCCGGAAGTCCTCAAGAACATGGACGTTATGGCGAGTATCGAAGATAAGATTTACAACTATGTGAATCAATCGTACGTGAACATGTTCAACCGGTACAACATTACGGTTGAAGATGAAATGATTAAAAAGGTTCGGGACTTTGTCGACAAAGAAGAGCTTCGAACTCTGGCTCGATACACTCCCCGTGAAATTGTAGAAATCCTCGATAAACTGGGTGGCTACGATAAATTTAACACTGGTGAACTGGAAAAATCTGTGGTGAACATGTATGGTCACCTGCAGGGCCATATTCAGCGAGGTATGAACGACCTCGAAAACGAAACCAATGCTATTCTTCGTCAGAAAACCGACGTAGGCGCTTTTGTTCGCGGTGAAAACACTTACTCCATAGTTAAGTGTGCCTTCAAAGATAACCAGTTCAGACCGAAAACAGTTTCTGACATCAAACTCTCGATCAACATCCTTGATTCTGAGTTGATTTCTCCTATATTCCACTATCAGACCACAGTGGAATATCTGTTGAAAGATACTCTGGCCAAGCATATTCAAGAGTTGATTGAAAAAGAGATCGATAAACTGAAAGAAGATCTGATCGATAGTGGAAGACCTGAGCTTTCCAATGGTGAGATTATGTTTGAAAAAATCAAACTCACCGACAAATACACCGACGACGATATTGCAAATCCCAATTCCAAGCGTTATACCATTCTGGCAAAGCGTTTCATGGATAAGATCGAAGGTCTGCGAGCAGAAATCGATCAGGAAGACTATGACCCTCTGAATATGCGTGAGCAAATCAAGAAGATCATTGATAACGAAAACATTCGCAACAGGGGTTTTAACACGGCTGTAAATACCCTGACCTCTATTCTTGATACCTCAAAGCTGGGATATCAGCTGGTAGATAACAAAAAGAACGCTCGTGAGTGTCATGTGCGCGAATATGAAGATCAGGATGCGGCAGCACTGCCGGATGAGAGATTTGCCATTCGTCTGGTCTATTATGATCAGTCCCAGGTTCGTGAGCTTCAGCGAGTTTACGATACCCGTGTGGCCGCTTTTATAAGGGAAGTGGACACTCTCTGGGAAGTTGTGCATAACATTTACGAATCCAAAAAGAAATCTCGTTTCTTTGGCAGAAAGAGCATTGTTGATTTTGAGGATCTTGCAGAATCAGTTATGCCGAAGAAGTGGGTCAAAGAGCGCCAGATTCTCAACGCCGATCCGGATGAAATCACCTGGGATAAACTGCCCTTCCGTGATCCAGTCAACTCTTTCGTAGAGAAGAGCAATCGGACCTATACGGTTGAGATGAAAAACAATGAGGACAAATTGAAGATGCTGCGGGCCAAGCTCCTGGAGATGTATGAGTATCATAACCCTCTGGAAAGGGTGGTGATTGAAAATCGTCTCAACAGCATTGAAAAGCAGTTTGCAAAGTTCCAGTATGAGATCAATCCTCATCATCTGCAGCCTGGCCTCCTGCTGGACATCGACCTGACTTCTACCAAGCGTAAACAGTACATGATGAAGGCAATGGCCAATGTGCTCAACGAATTTCTGTCAGGCGTTTCCCAGGGATTTGCCGACGCTGCGTTTGCTTCCTTCAAGCGACGTCGTTCTACGGTGCGTGATGATGCTGAACTCTCCTTTGCCGCGGAAGATGCGGCGGACGTTGCCAGCGCAGCCGCTTTCAGTGGCGATTCGGATGCTGGAGCGGAAGCAGGTACTGCTGCCGCATACAGCAGCTACTCCGAAACTACGCAAACCACTACTTCCACAACCTCAACTGCATCCAGCAGTAGTAGCGAAAGTGGTGGGGTAAAAGGCTCTGCGGATGTAACCCCTAGATCTTACGAAGATAAGCTCAAAGATATGGGCATTCAAGAGATCTAAGAAAAGTTACGTCAGTATGTCAAAAAAACCCGCATCATTGGATGCGGGTTTTTTTATCGCTATCGCAGGAATCATTCTCTGTACGGAAAGGAGTAATCCTTACCGGGCAAGTCGAATTGGTCAATTCTAAGGGATGCGTTATTCCTCTGTTAAAACTGTAAAATATTTTTGTGCCGGAAGAGAGGGCCTCGTGAAAATGGATTGAAGTCCAGACGAATGCCGTAGAAGAATGAACAGTCATAGTATGGAGTCAATGAAAGGCCCCGGGGAGATTGCATGAGCGCTTTTGCAGGAAAAGAACTGAGTTTTCTGGGAACCAGGGTAATGTACAATAAAACCCTCCGACACCTGGTCAACGTAACGAATATAGTGGATCAGGTGGAGAAAAAGAATAAAAACCTGGGTGATCTTCTGAATCAGATGCTTGAGGAGAAGGCGATTGCCAGAGAACAGATCGCACCGATCCTCTCTGTAATGTTTGTGAGCAGAATGAATCTTCCCTGTAGATCCATGAATCTCCGTGAAACCTTTCGTGGATTTGATGCCATGGTTGGTTTTTTTCAAAAAGCAAATGCTCTAGATCTGGTAGTTACCTATCATCACCCCAATCTGGGAGTGCAGCTGATCAATCCGTCCGTTCCCACTCATTGGGAGTTCATTCATGAGTTAAAACGGGATGAGTTGATCGTCGTCTATGCCCGTTCTCTTAAAGGCGACCGGAATGTTGCCGAAAAGGGTCTCGACGCTTTTTTTGCCATTCTTGGTGGAAAAACCCCTCAAGAGGATGCAGCTTTTTCCATGCCGGTAGCACCTGCTCCACGACCCGTGGTTGCTCCCGCACCCCAGGCCGCTGCCCCTGCTGCTCAGCCAGCAGCAGGAGCCCCTGCTGCTCCAGCTCCGGTGAAAAAAGCTGCGCCTGCAGGGAAAAGGAATGTTTCTCCCCGTTATTCTGTTCAGGTTACCAATGAACTTTTCCACAATGGGAACGTGGAGGCCTGGAAGAATATCATCGAAGCCTACGAGGCGAAAACCGCTTTAAAAGTGATCGTCTATCATGAAGGGGAGTTGATCCAGGATTTGAACTCCCTGTTTAAATGGGGAAAGGTGAAGCATGGTGGAGTCATCTCCTTTCAGGTTGCTGGCGAAAATCTGAAATTTGTAAGCAGGCTGCAAAAATACCTCCATGAGGGTGCTTCTCCCCGATTTGAGGCCTTTTTGAAAAAGGATATTAATAGAATTATCAACATATTCTAAAATTCCAGGCGTTTAGCTAAAAAAGATCAGGCATGGGATTGCCTGGTCTTTTTTTATTCAGCATGAGCGATCTTTGTGGGGCATCGGGGATATAACAGGAAAGCATGTTCAGCGATTACTTTATAGAGTATTCTAAAAGCTTAAAACTCTCTCTGGAGAAAAATCGATCCGAGGCGGAGGTTTCTTCTAAAACCCGCGGAAAGGGTTTGAAGGCTTACAATGATTTTTTCCGTTTTTTGAAAGATCATATTCCGGAAACCTATGTACTGGCCAATGGCAAGGTTCGCAATAAGCAACATATCCTGAATAAAAGTTGTGATCTCCTGATCTACAATAAATACACTCCAAAAATTCTGGATATGGCCGGCGGCTATATCCTTGCAGACCTGGTTTATGGCTTTATGAGTCTGGACTACTCACTGAATCAAGCAGCTATGGAGTCCCACTCAACTCTGACAGGGGCATTGAAAACTCTGTATCGAATGGACAAACCTATCGCAGACAATGAACCTGTACCGCTGTACTCAATCCATTTCATCTACAATAACGAACTTTCTCTGGCTGACTACCGCGACTACATAAGAAAAAATTCCTCTGCCAGAGGAATGCCCATTAATGCGGAACTTGACCTGGCTGTGGTGCTGGATCAGGGGATCATGATAAAAAATTGGGAGGACCGTGGGCGTTATTTGATTCTTGAAACAGGACCCGATACTCTGCAATGGTTCTATATTCTGCTTATGGAGTTTCTCGATCGAGACGGTGCAAATCCAATCGATTTCCGGGAAATGATCAGAACCCCAAAGCGTTATCAGGAATATTAAGTAAATTGGTTTGATTTTCTGGGGGGAGCGCATAGAATTCGTCTCATCAGGGAGGTTCCTTCTGGTATAGATAGAAGGGATGGCCGTCTGGGCGGCAATTTGAGAAATACTCTCCTGACCGGTGCTTCTTTCATCGAGTTTGACTGAAAAAGGATGGAATTATGGGCTCTTCCCCGAATCGGAAAACTCTCCGTAGCGCAGCCTGGATACTGGCAATATTTGCCGCCTGGAGCTTCTTTTTCTCCTGTAGTGCAGGAAAAGAGCGCCAGATCTTTCTTGTAGTAGACTCCTCCGGATCCATGGGGGAGGGAAAAATTACTACTATGTCAAAGGTCCAGGATTCCCTGCCGGCACTCATGAATACTCTGGAAGTAGGAGATCGGGTCACGCTGATGACCTTTTCCGGCAGCCCTGCCGTGCAGGACACTCTGGTAATTGAGTCCGATCTGGAAAAAAAACGTATTACTGATGCGATTAATAATATCAAACCGGTTGGTCGATATACGGATATGCAGGCCATGCTTGCCATGCTGGCCAATCTAGCCCGGCAGGAAAGCACAAAGGCTTCCAGGCAGTACCTGATCGTTCTTACGGATGGCATTGACGATCCAGCACCTGATGTCAAAAAAAAGCGAAAGCTTCTGGCGCTGGAGAAATACAGGACTTCTGACGAAGTTCCTCTGAAAGAGC
>JBNLFC010000234.1:0-6156 GCA_050305335.1 Leptospirales bacterium | reverse complement strand
AGGTAATAGCTCAATGCAATCGTTGGCCCGATCAACTCCTGGCTACTGCAGCCTGCAATGCTCAAAGTCTTATCGGTTCCGATAGAGGTCCAGGTGCCACCTTCCGCGGAAACGGTGATGCTATCATTTTCCAGGGTGGTTGTGGAGTAGATTGGAGCCAGAGGCGTAGCCAGTGTTCCTGAAGTGACTGTGCAACTGTTTGCGTCCAGAGGTCGATCAAATTGTATTTTTATGGATTCGTTTTTCAGTAATACAGACTGATCAGTCGGGCTAACGTTTATGAGCTCCGGGCGCTTCTTATACCAGGCATTGAGCAGAGCCAGCACAGTATAGGAAGATGATTCAGGAAAATCTTTTATGCAGGCAGAGATGAGGGGGACCAAAGCCATATATGCCATGATAGGTTTCATACATTTATGCAGTCATATAACGCCTCTAGTTTTTGTAAACCTTTTAAAAAAAGGCGAGCAAGATTGCGCGCGGGGTGGAAAAACAGATTTGCCCCCGGGGGGTATTTGCTGCTGGCATAATAGAAAAGTGTCACTCGAAAAACAGTTGCCCGGCGTCCTGCCTGCCCAACGGATTAGCCGGCATCTGGCAAGCCAGGCGACGATGCGGTTGTGAGTCTTGTCTGGACAATCTTGCGTGTTGTTTTGCCAGAAATGAATAGTTCGGAAGCCGATGAAAGTCATCGGTTCTAATTTTGAAAGGAAGTAGTGCAAGCATCCGTTTTACCGA
Source organism: Leptospirales bacterium (assembly GCA_050305335.1). Lineage (GTDB taxonomy): Bacteria > Spirochaetota > Leptospiria > Leptospirales > Leptonemataceae > JBNLFC01. The sequence goes on along the minus strand of JBNLFC010000234.1, from coordinate 5,418 downwards.
TAATATATCTTATGTCACATACAGAGCAGGACTTTTTTGAACAAACTGGCCGATTGACAACACTTCAAACCAGGAGGATCGATTTTGGGCTAACCGCCTTTGCTGAATAAATCCCCGCGGAAAATCCACTGTCCGTCTGACTGGATTTGAACCTCCACCTGAGGTATGGAGTGGCCTTCCATTTGCTGAATCTCTTCTTCTGAAAAAGTGTCACGAACAGAAGAGATTGGTGCTGAGCTGCATTCACAACGTATGTGGGCTGCTTGAACATCACAGAATCTGGCTATGCAATAAAATCTCTGGTCAGTGTAAAATGGAGCTTCATCGAAAGAATAAAGAACATTGGGCAAGAGAGCAACCTTGTAACCCGGACACATTGTGTTTCCTTCCGGGCAATACAGAGAGCCGCTCATAATGTTCGGGAATCTATAGAGGACCGTCCCTTGAATTTTGTTTTTTGTAAGAAATCCGCCAAAAACCCAGCCGATCTTTTTCTGGTAGATTACCTTTGTCCAGGACCCCGTGAAACGTTGAATGGTATGAGTCTCTTTCTGCACTTCTTTTATATGGACAGATGCGCCCATGGGTATTGTTGTCAAATGCGTTCCCTGCCTGGAGGGCTTCTCCCACATATCCAGACCATTTACCGCAAAAACCCATTGTTCCTCAAGGCCACTGGTGGAGTATTCATCTTTGCAACCTCCGGTGAAGAACATTATCCCCGGGATGGTGCAGCTAAGAATGAAAGTAAACATTCGCAACGAAAAGCTTTCAGTTACACGATGCATCATATGCCTCCTGGCTGATTTCCCACTTATATTTGCAGATGAATAATATCAGGGGCTGGATCGAATATGGATCCAGCCCGGGCATTGAATCCATGCCTCTGTAGAATTTAACCCAATCGCTTCTTCATAGTCACGCCAATATCAGCAGGCGAAGCCACAACGGCAATCCCTGCCTCTTCCATGGCCTTCATCTTGCTGGCAGCTGTTCCTTTTCCGCCAGAGATGATGGCGCCGGCATGGCCCATACGTTTTCCTGGAGGCGCGGTTTGACCTGCAATAAAGCCTACCACCGGCTTTTTAACATGCTCTTTTATGTAAGCCGCAGCGTCTTCTTCGTCAGTTCCACCGATTTCACCAATCATCACTATCCCGTCGGTATTGGGGTCTTCGTTAAACAACTGAATGGCGTCAATGTGCTTGGTTCCTATGACAGGATCACCGCCAATGCCAATACAGGTGCTCTGGCCCAGTCCTTGAGCGGTCAATTGAGCTACTGCTTCGTATGTAAGGGTGCCGGAACGGCTTACAACACCCACGCGGCCCTCTTTGTGAATGAAGCCTGGCATAATTCCAATTTTGGCCATGCCCGGGCTGATGATACCAGGACAGTTGGGCCCTATGAGCCTGCTTTTACTGTTTTTCAATACCGGGTAGACACGGGCCATATCATAAGCGGGAATTCCTTCGGTGATTGCCACAATCAACGCTATGCCTGCTCCCAGCGCCTCGAGAATCGCGTCTGCTGCGAATGGAGGGGGGACAAAGATTACCGAAGCGTTGGCTCCCTCTTTTTCCACCGCCTGAGAGAGCGTATTGAAAATGGGCACTCCATGCTCGTCTTTCTGACCTCCTTTGTTAGGAGTCACGCCTGCTACAACCTTCGTGCCATATTCGATCATTGCTCCCGTATGAAAGGCACCCTCTTTTCCTGTGATCCCCTGCACAACCAGTCTGGTATTTTTATCTACTAATACTGCCATTTTTTTATCCTCTATAAAGCTGTTTTAATGATACACGCACCACGGAATGTCCGTTAACCTTTTACCGCAGCGGCCACTTTCTTTGCGCCTTCGCCGATCTCATCTGCCGTGATGATATTGAGTCCGGATTTATTCAAAAGCTCCCGGGCAATGTCTGCATTGGTTCCCTGAAGTCTTACAACAAGTGGAACCTTCACATCCATGGTTTTGGCCGCTTCTATGATTCCGTTGGCCACGCGATCACACTGAACAATGCCACCGAAGATGTTCACAAAGATCGCCTTCACATGGGGATCAGAGAGGATAATGCGAAATCCATTGGCAACGGTCTCCTTGTTGGCACCGCCTCCCACATCCAGAAAGTTGGCGGGTTCTGCTCCAGCCAGTTTCACAATATCCATTGTGGCCATGGCCAGGCCAGCGCCGTTGACCATGCATCCCACATTGCCATCCATCTTAACATAGTTCAGATCAAAACGGGATGCTTCCAATTCCGCCGGATCCTCTTCGGACTCATCCTTCATGGCGGCAACGTCTTTATGGCGAAAAAGGGAATTGTCATCGACCTGGAATTTGCAATCCAGGGCGATCAGCTCATTCTGCTTTGTGAGAACCAGCGGATTCACCTCCAGCATGGAGGAGTCTTCCATCTCGTATGCTTTCCAGAGACTCATAAAAAATTGAGCTGCCTGTTTCATTGCTTCGGAAGGAAGATTGAGGCGAAAACCCAGTTCCCGGGCCTGCCAGGGCTGAAGACCTACGGATGGTTCCACAACAATTCGAATGATTTTTTCGGGTGTTTTCGCTGCTACCTCTTCAATCTCCATACCACCTTCGGTAGAGGCCATAATAATAGGCTTGGAGATGGCGCGATCCAGCAGGATGCTGAAATAGAACTCCTTCGCAATATCGGTTCCCTTTTCCAGGTAGATTTGTTGCACTTTTTTTCCGGTGCCTCCGGTCTGGTGCGTTACCAGATAGTTGCCCAGCATATTGGTGCCATATTGCACGGCCTCATCTCTGGACCTGGCAACTTTAACACCGCCTTCTTGAATTTTTTTACCTGTAGCAGGGTTTTCGCTGTCATAAAGTACACCTTTTCCACGCCCGCCTGCGTGAATCTGGGATTTAACAGCCACAACTGGCGAATTTAACTCATCGAAAATTGCCCCGATTTCATTTGCGTTACGCGCAACTTTCCCTGTGGGTACATTCACATTGTGCTTTCGCAAAACCTCTTTGGCTTGATATTCATGTAATTTCATGGGAACCTCAACTCTTCCTTTGTATAGAGCTCTTTTTTTTTGGTGGCCAATAGTCCTTTTTTTCCAGGCTGGTGTAAATAAAATTTTCTCGTCTATCTGGAGATAGATAGATTTGATGCAACTTGAACTCTATTGCAAACAGGCATGGAAATTGTTGTACGGAGAATGGAACCGGGTGGTCTGGATTATTGGCGACATTCACGGGTGTAAAAGTGAGCTGGATCAGCTTCTGACAGAGGTCCCCTCCCGGGACTCGTTGATCTTTCTGGGAGATTACATTGACCGGGGACCCGACTCAAGAGGAGTCATCGAACGAGTTCTGAGTGAAGCAAGTCGTTCCGTTTTTCTCATGGGAAATCATGAACGCATGATGCTGGACCATTTCCACAACTCTCATGACAGGTTTGCAGATTGGTGGCTGAGTCCGGAAAACGGAGGCATGGAGACCCTCCACTCTTATGGATTAAAGACCAATGCCAGGTGGCGTGACCTTCCTCGCAAGCATCGCGACTTTCTGGAAAATCTGGCGACCTATCACGAAGAACTCAATTTTGTTGCAGTCCACGCCGGTGTAAACCCCCATGGTCCCATTGAGATCAGCCAACAGCATCCCGAGGATTTACTCTGGATTCGAGGCAACTGGATTTTGCATGAGTCCGACTGGGCCGGCAAATTGATCTATTTCGGCCATACTCCAACGCGTTATTTTGAAAATCAGGATGAGGCTTCTACCCCGGTAAGGCGAAAAAGATCTATTGCATTGGACACAGGGTGTGTTTATGGAGGAGCGCTCACAGCTATGGAACACCCATCCGGTCGAGTAATCAGCATTCCATCCAGTCACAGCTGGCATCATCCCATGCTGAGATGATTTCAATCCGATAATTGATTTCACTCAATATGACCTATACCTCCCTATCCAGACGAATGCCAGAGGCCGATCTCCAGTTGATCCGGGATATGTCTGCCAGATTTCGCAGAGCCGGTTTTGAGTGTTATCTGGTAGGTGGATCCGTCCGCGATCTGATTCTGGATCGACCTATGGTAGATCTGGATCTGGCCACCAATGCCACTCCCGATGATGTTAAAAAGATCTTTCGAAAAGTCATTCCAACGGGAATCCAGCATGGGACCGTAACGGTCTTGATGAATGGCACTCCCATTGAAGTCACAACCTACCGAACTGAATCGACTTACAGCGATGGACGTCATCCGGATCGGGTAAGTTTCACATCCAGCCTTTCAGAAGATCTCAGCCGCCGTGATTTTACAGTAAATGCTCTTGCGTGGGATCCTCTCACCGACGAATTAAAAGATGAGCACAATGGTCTGGCAGATTTAGAAAATCGCCTGATACGTACCATTGGCGATCCCCTGGAGCGCTTTACGGAAGATGCACTTCGACCGATCCGCGCATGTCGCTTCGCCTCTACGCTGGGCTTCTCCATTCATCCTCAGACTATGGAAGCCATGAAAAATCCCGTGCTTCATAGTAAGGTGAAAAACCTGGCAATGGAACGCATTTCGGCAGAGATAAAAAAAGGCCTGGTAGCCAATGGCACTGCTATGATTGCGGCGCTGGAAGAGTGCGGACTTCTTCCTCTCTTTCTCAAAGAGCTCCCTTTTGCGAATCTCTCTTCCCACGGTTTGGATCAAATTCAAAAAAGCAACACCTGCGCCTGGGAGTATATCCTCTCCCTCTGGATCAGCGACGGAGGGAAATACACAGAAAAAGGATATTGCGATGAGATTCTGACAAACTGGAAACTATCCGGTCGCGAGATGCAGTTCATCCGCTTTTACTTGCAATACATTCGCTTCATCCAGGACTTTCGCAGCAAAATTGCGGGAGCTCGCTTACCGTCTAATGCCCGGCTTGCGCCTCCGCAGGAACAGGAGCTGCGACAATTTGCCTCCCTTTTAAAAACCGGTCTTAAAACCAATACAGTCGCATTTATAAAAGGCCTTTGTTCTGAAGCCACATCTCCCTTCAGCGTCGACTTCTTTCTTCATCTTCTTGCAACTCATCCTCTCACTATTGCTGACCTGAAAATCAATGGCAAAGATGTGATGCAGGCCGGCTATCAGGGAGAGGCAGTAGGTGAAATGCTTACCAGAGCCCTGGCCCTGGTAATCGAAGAGCCTTATAGGAATGAGAGGGGTGCTCTACTGGAATGGAGTAGGAACCGTCGAAAGCGAGTTTGGGGTACCGATCGAAGGGCACTGCCAATACTGGCTGGAGGCGGAAGTGCAGGATCGCGTCACGGGCACTTTCCAAAACCCTGCTGGTGTTCGATGCCTATCATGATGTGATCCACAAGGCCAAAACCAACAACTGGGCCAAAGAGGTGGTCGATGCCTGGGCAAAAGGTGACTGGTTCAGCG
>JBNLFC010000233.1:0-6171 GCA_050305335.1 Leptospirales bacterium | reverse complement strand
TTTTCATTTGCAAATAAGAGGCCTCTACTTTCTGGTTTTGCGCTTCCCACTGATTTTGTGACCCTTGCGCAGGATCATGGATCGTCCGAAAAAGCGAAAGAAGCGATCGAATGAAGGATGGATATTTCATCAGTGTCTGATGTAGCGCCACCCGGCTATATGATTTGTCATATTGAAACAGGTACGCCGAAAAAGATTTAAATAAATTAATTTCTCGCAAAGTTAATCTAGCCTGGACAGTTGCAGCATTGAAAATGTCATCTGATAGTCGATGATTCAGGCATGAAGATACGACTGCTGCTATTCTACCTGCATCTTCGTCACGAAGTGATTCGGAGACTACTTTGAGCACGATGATGTAGAGTCGGTCCCCATTTCGAGACCATGTGTAACCATATTCTCCTTCTACAATAAACCCTGCTCGAGTAATGGTGGGGATTAAATCGCTCAGAGACGTTTCACTTTGTGAAGCAATTTTGATTTTGCTGGAACCGGCACGTATTTCGTTGATCCAGACAGAAAATCTATCAGAAACATCGACATTCCTCGATTTTTCGCCCGGGGTGGCCTGAGTGGAAAGAAGGGACTGTAGAAAAGTAAAATCATGGATCGTCTCTTCCGGTGATTGGTGTAGCTCAAGCTCCGCGGGGATATTTCGCAATATCAATTGCATCTCTTCCCGGGTTAGTGTGCTACCAAAACGGCTTTCCAGAAGTTGACGTAGATGAGATCGCCAGGTAGTGAACAGATGTGTTCCGGCCATCTCCAGTTCTTTCAGAGTCGTTTCCGGTGCAGGACCGGTGCTCAAGGAAATAAGAAATACAGTATGATCATTGTGGGATATCCTGTACTCGCTGTTCCATCGCGCCGAAGTTGCTCCAAGAATTCTTTCCCATCGTGTTCTATCCATCAATTCCAGGTCCCGGTCCGGGATGATGGCCAATGCCCAGATCTGTTGATATTCGCTCTCTAGAGTGAATAAAAAATCTATCTCTCCGGTGTACAAAGATTCAAATATTTTCTCCATCCAGCTGAGAAAAAGGTCTGTTTTGCGACTTGCCAGAAATCCCACCGGAAAGAGTAGTGCGAGATTCAATAGCTCCCTGTGCATATGCGAAGTAGGGTAGAGTTTTAATGCAACAGTGATTTCGTTCAACTTTCTTGCAAGAAACGGAACATCACTTCGAGGCGTCATCTCCAACCGCCTTGTGAAGTGCCCTGCCAGAAGCAATCGCCTGTCGCCACCCTGGAATAGGATAGCATATATGGTACGCTGGCGATCCACCAGACTCTTCAACCCGGTCTGGATAAAGTTTATGGATTCTCCGGAACTGAAGTTTACTTTAAGATCCTCCACCAATTGCGTATTTTTCTGCTGATGAAAAATTCCCAGCCCGGAAGCTGAAAAATCGGTCAATCCCAGAAAAACAAAGCCTCGCATAATCATTTCCACATCTTTTTTATACTCTTCGTTCTCAAAGGGGATGGAACGAATGTTCTGAGCCATTGTGGGAAAATCATTTACGATAATAATGAGTTCTTTAAGTATGCCGGTTAACTCATTATACATGGTACTGATGTTTTCGTCGGTCAGGCTATCGGAAAGGGACATTTCCAGATAGAGATGGGTTTCGCGTTTTTCGCTGACGGAAGAGACATAATCTATTTGCTGCAGGTTGCCGGACCCATCTCTTGAAATTTGAAAAACCGGCTGGATGATGGTAAGAATTGTAATGTTACGGGACGCCAGGTAGTCTACGATGGTATCGACGATGAAGGGAATGTCTGGCATGACCAGTTCCAGAGTGGAGGATTCTATCTGCCAGGAATAGAGATTCTGGCTTTTTTCCACCTTCAGATGGAAGGGCTCTTCTCTGTGGTAAAAAAACCGAAATCGCGATTGGAGAAAGCTTTCCAGATCTGGCGTGGAAAAAAAACTTTTAAGAACCGGAGGAAGATAGAAATTATATTTTTCGGAAAAGTCTCTATATAGATACTCATTCAACATCGGGAGTATTTTGTGGCTTTCTCTTTTTTTTGTAAACCATTAAGAGCCGCTTTCAAGGTGTTACTATGGAAACACACGGGAAACTTTTCATTGTAATCGGGATTATTTTTCTACTGATCGGCATTTTTTTCGTCTTGCGCCCGGATCTTCCCCTCTTTGGACGGCTCCCGGGTGATATCACCATCAAAAAGGACAATTTTCGCGTTTATTTTCCCATCACTACCAGTATTGTCTTGAGTATTCTTTTGACCTTCCTATTCTGGATTCTTTCCAGATGGAATTTCTGGAAGTAGTCGTTTTAAAGGATAAACCGATCCATGCAGTGGATATTTTTTCGCTATTTTTTTCGCCGCGTGGCGCCTCCGGTCTTTTTATTATTATTTCTCTTAACGGTTGGCACGGTCGGTTATCACATTATTGAAAGGTGGTCGATTCTTGATTCTGCCTTCATGTCTATCATAACTATTACCACCGTAGGGTTTGGTGAAGTGCATCCCCTCACAAGTGCCGGTAAGATTTTTACAATAGTCTTCCTTCTGTCCGGTGTTGTGTTTTATGCCATGGCCATCAATGGCATTGTAAGAATCATCATTGATTATCGTTTCAAAGAGACCATGGGGCAAATCCGTATGAATAGACGAATCGAAAATATGAAAGACCACTATGTAATCTGTGGAGGAGGTCGAATGGCGTACGCCATTGCCGGTGAGCTGGACCACGCGGGAGTGGAGTTTATTTTTGTAGAGAAAAATCCGGAATCCATCGTTTCGGAGCACGTTGGCAAATGGCCTATCATTCAAAAAGATGCCCTTCTGGAGGATACACTGATTGAAGCCCGCATTCAGTACGCACGAGGACTTGCAGTAGTGCTGCCTACCGATGCAGATAACCTTTTCGTTGTTCTATCCGCACGCAAACTCAATCCAGGACTCTTTATTCAAACTCGAATTGCTCTGGAGAGCTCCAGATCCAAAATGATTCAGGCAGGCGCTGATCGAGTTGTTTCTCCCTACAATGCGGGCGGAGTGCAGATTGCAAGGAGCTTCATCAACCCAGAAGTGGAAGATTTTTTGTCCATTGTAGTAGATCGCTCCAGTTATGATTTTGAGATGAAGATCATTACAGTGAACGAAGAGGATCCCTTCTGCAATCAGACACTGCGGGAGACCGATTTTCGAAAGAGAGGTTTAACGGTAATCGGGATTCGTTTTCCCGACGGAAGGACCAAGTTTGCTCCAGATGCAGGAACCATGCTCAGCTCCGGGTATCAGATCTTTCTCATTGGCCCTGGAGATGAGTAGTTCAGGGCTATGCCATGAGGTCAAGGACCTGACCAATTCCTTCGCTCTTCTGGCTCTGAACCTGCTGGCTCACATTAAGTTTGACCATCTTCTGGTTCAGGTCGTGCGTGCGATCGGCAATCATTTGCAGGATCTCTTTCTGAATATCACCTACTCTATTTTGAAGCATTTGACCTGAGACTGCTGCACTGTTCATCATCTGCCTCCGCTTGCGGATAGATTGCTATCTTTCTTTATCGAAGGATTTGCCAGGTTTCATAAGTTTTTTTTGCGGTTAATTTGCCGATTTTTTGACCCCTCTATTTCATGAAAGACCAACAGCGAGAAACTTATATTCCGGGACCTTACTATGGCCGTTCGACTCTGCTTATACCTGAGTTCTACTATAACAGCTACATTCGGAACAAAAGGATCGGAAGAATCGGTATTACCTACTTTGTTCGTAATTTGCTGAATGATCCCAGGCGGGACTATAAGCTGAGGTTTTTGAAGTCAGGAAAATGGAAAAAGCAATATCAGGAGAAGGGTCAGCGTCTGATCCGGGTGAATTTTTACCCGCATGAGGATGATTGGGCACGGTTGTCGTTGTTGTCGAATGCTACGGGTTTTTCCCGGTGTTACATTTTTGTGTATCTGATGCTACTCTACCTGGGTGTGACGCGTCTGGATGATGGAGGAACTCCTCCATCATTTGTACAAGAGAAATGGAATCCAATAACATTATGCATCATAAAGCTCGACTCACGATTCAGAAAACTCACGCGAACGCTACAAACATAACACCGAAACACCCCCTCCATCCAGAACACCCACCGCATTCAAGAAATCACCTGGCCGATCACGCCCTGATTCCCATCCATGAATCAATCCCTAAAACTGAATGATTCCCCAGGTGCTGGGCTGGTTGTAAACCGTTCCGGAATTAGGACGGTAGTAGTGCTGAATGTTGGAGTCAATGAGATCATCATCGTTGATATAAAAGTCAAAACCAATCCAATCACCTGTTGAAATACTGGCACCTCCAAGCTCGGAAAAGGGAATCTGAATCTCCAGGTCCCTGTAAAGGTCACTGTTGCCGTTTTCAGCACAACCGCTCACGTCCCCTCCTGCATCATAAGTCGTACAGATCGTACCATTACCCCCTCCTGATGCGCTGGTCCGATTCATCGCTGTGAGCGCAGGGTTCCAGGAGGAGTCATAGCTGGCACTTCCATCACCCACACCGCTGAAACCTGGTGAGTTGTTGTTCACTACAAAGATCAACTGATAGTCGTTGGTATCAGGCAAAGCAACCTGCTCTCTCCCCATATCGAAAAATAATTCGATGCTGTCATCGAGCCATACACTGGCCGAGTTGTTCGCCACAAGATACTTATCATAGATTCTTATAAATACGTATAAATTACTATCATCGTACGCCATCCTAACATAACCTGTGGTGGAGTCATCATTGCCACTGGTATAGTTGAGGGGCCAGGTGAGACCGGAATATTCACTTATGTTAAAGCTGAAATCGATTTTAGGCATAGAGCTCCAGACAGTCTCATCATCCACTCCGTCTACAGTAATGGATCCGTTAGCGACTTTGCCGGGCTGGTAAGCCACAGTTCCGGGGATGGCTGAAATGCTCCTTTCCACACTGTTGCCATTGAGTTGAATTCTATAGAAGTAATGGGCGCCTAGAGTCAGTCCGCTGTCCTGAAAGCCGTCCAGTCCTGCATTGATGACAATACCGCTGGAGCTTCCGTCACTCATATCTACGGGAGCTGATCCCACCTTGCGAACCACCAGAACAGAGGTAACGGTGCAACCAGAAGGAAGTGTCCAGGAAGATGTGATGCTGGAGCTGGTGGTCGTGGTGGTGATGGCAGAAAGCTCGCAGGCACCACCTCCCACTGGAAACAGGATGCTGGAAAGCAGATACGCGCCCAGAAGGCCGTTGCCGCCATTCATACGGCTACAGCTGATCCCAGAAAATAGGGGGATTGTCACCAATATTATTACCAGGCGTTTCATCTTGGTTTTCCGCCCCTACAAGTTAGTCTTTTAAGATGCCAGGTTCAAGTAAAAACTAGAGTGTTCTCCATACAAGTAAGAATAATTGGCAAGCCAGATGATAAGAGTTTGTGGATTTGCAACAGACACATCCGGTAGACACGCCTGTGGGAAATTGATAGCTGCCGCTATTCTAATGTCGGATCTACGTTATGTCTTATTACCCTTGGTCCACTCCAGCAGAAAACCTCGGAACTCCACTCCCCCCTTCCATCCGACATATTTTTTTACCAGAACCCTCCATTCCCGATTTTTTTTGAGACATTTGCTCACTCAGAACCCTATTCCTCATAAACCTCGTGCATAGGTGAACCTGGCCCCATGGAAGTCTGAAGAAGCCATTTGCAGTAGAAAACGGTAAGATTTTTTTGAAAAAGCGAAAAAGTATTTGCATAAAAATCCCTGATCTGTGCGTAAAAATAACCAACCCATTGGCATGGGAACCGTAGAGAGAGACTTTGAGTTTATCAGAGCAACATACAGAAGAAGAAAAACGTCGAAAAACAGGACGCGCCATACAGAGTCTTATGCTCTCTACGCTATTCCTATCTCTATCCCCGGCACTACCCGGCCTCTACGCCGCTCCCATATATAAGGAAAAAGCTACTGCTCCAATTCCAGAGCCCTATTCCGTACAAAACTCGTGGCGGCCAATGACCGCGCTGGATGATACAAGTTGTCCCGCTTACATCCACTCTCCTTTCGCGTGTAACGCGCTCAAAGAAATAGAAATAGAGAAATCCCTGGCAGCTGAACGCCTGGAGAAAAACCGGCAGCATGAAAAGATGCTGGATGAGGTATGGCAGT
>JBNLFC010000232.1:0-6172 GCA_050305335.1 Leptospirales bacterium | reverse complement strand
GTAAGATAAACAAAATATCCGAAGATCGCAATAACCGAAGGCAGGAGTAGTGATATGAGAAATATGTTAATTTTTTTTCTTTTACGTTTACCCATTTCCAGCCTTTTTTTCCATTCTTGTGATCCGAATTCTGACCCTGGATTTTTTAAAATGGTCCATAGAGTTTAATTTGAACTTCCGAAGATCCAGCTCCACAATCTGGTTGTAAACCAGACCCGCTTCGATTAATATGCGCACCGTCACAATAGAACGTAGCGTCCCTTTTCCGGAGCATGCATAGCATTCTATATCAGACCCCATACATTCGGGGCAGATTCTCCTTACGGTGAGGGGGACAGAAAGACGAATTCTTTTCCCTATCTCTGATTCATTCAACGGAAGCTCCATGTCATAGTCAATTCGCAAGAGCCGGCGTCTGTCTTTCACAAGAACTCCTTTACGCAATAGGCCGTTTCTTGCAAGATTCACAGCATTTTCCGGAAAGACCAGTCGTGTGCTGGGGATGTTGATAGGAGTAGGTGTTGTGGAAGGGCCAGGAGATGATCTTCTAAAGAGCAGCTGATAGCTCCGGTCGTATATTTTCCGGGTAGCGTTATTGGAGAGCACTCTGTAGGCGCTATAAATGCGCATGAATTCCATGCCATCATCTTTGCTTACATCAGGATGGTGCAGTAGAGCCCGTTTTCGGAAGGCGGAGCAGATCTCTTTCGGGGTAGAGTCGACGGAAATCCCCAGCGCTGCATAGTGATCGGCAAATATTACCGGCTCTGCCATCGACCCATGACCTCGAAAAAATCAGAACTCAATGAATCTTCGTATCTTATTCTTGCGAGATTCAGCCTGATATTTCAGCAACCAGTTCAAGCGACGGCGCAGAAACTTCAAAAGTCGCAGGTTCTCTTCAAGTACTTCGATTCTGGATTCAACATCGCGAATATAGATGACCATCATCTCGCGCTTGATTCCGTTGAGATTGACTACCTCTTTGTGATCCCTCACCGGTCCCGATGCTGCCGGATACCGAAAGTTTACATTATCGCCTTTGTCGGTATTGACGAATTCAGATACAGTGAAGTCAATGGGTTGTGAGGCCACATCCGTCTTTTCCGGTTGTACATAATAGACCAACCTTCGTTTTAAAATGTTTCCTGTACCCATCAGTCCTTTGCGCTGATGAAATGTAATGGTCATGATCTGCTTATTTTTCCAGGTAACGACAGCCCTTTCATTGACCAAAAATTTGTATCTGGACCCATAAATGGTCTGAGTTTCGTCGGAAAGGGTCACCATTGTTCTTCCGCTAGAATCGATCAGCTGAGCGTCTTCCAGATCCTGATATAGCTTTTGAAGTTTGCTCTGTTCATAGCTCATTTCACTGAAAAGGCTATCGATCTTTTTCTGTTTGGACTCCGTGGGCACTTCCACAGCATGAAAGTCATCGACAAAGTCTTTATCCGTTTCCTGAGCCTGAATAGCTCCAGAGAAAGAAATATAAGCTATCGCAAGAAGTAGAGCAAAAATGGGTCGTGGTCCAGGATAATTGCCCCGGAACAGCCCCCTTTTAGACCTGTTTTGCAGCCACAGGCGATCTTGCCTGGAGTGTGAATCGGATGAAAATAGAGTGCCTTTGGTCATATGTTTCCTTGCCCCCGCCGGATTATAAGGTAGTCTTTTCCGGGAACGACCCGAAATGCCCCACAATCAGGGTTAAATAAAGACTGCCCCTCCCTTTTTTCACAGAAAAAGATCCAGAAGGGAAAAAAAGAAGTTTTTTTATTCATACTGACAGGTACCAACCAGAATCAGTTCCCGTCCTTCCCTAATATAATATATCGGTATTTTCCCGTCCGATGAGAGAAATGGCTCCAGAAATTTCAGCAACTTCCGCCGCTGAATTGACAGGATCCGCAAAAAATGGTAGCGTGGCGGAACTATTCTCTGCACATCGGAAGTCTCATGGAAATTGCGATCAAAAAAGAAGACAAGCGAATTCTTATCGGGCTTGACGGAAGTCTGGATATCTACACCTCCCTGGACCTGAAGGCGGCTCTGGAGGAGCACGTGCAGGGCGAAGGGCCTGAAGTCATTATTGATATGGAGAAGCTCAACTATATCGATTCCAGCGGCATAGGAATCTTGATAAAAGCTCTGAATTATGTCCAGGGATTAAACGGGAAGCTCAGTGTAGCCAATTTGAAGCCCGTAATAGAGAAGGTATTCAAAGTCAGTGGTCTCACCACATATTTTGAGATTCTTTCCCCGGAAGAGTTTAAACAGCGCTACTCTTGATTTTTGCCCTGTACAGATCGTAAGGGCAACTTCCATATCGCTATTTTCAATCAATCTGGACTGGCGCGGGAGAGAAACGCATCCCATATAGCAAAAATGGAATCTCCGGGGCCTGGTCTCAGTAATACCGAGATTTTGCCGCCCTGTAGATACTCCCTTTCGATGGGAATGACTACCGGCGATTGGATGAGAACATCTCTTCCCATATAAAGAGTTCTGGTCTTTTTCCCATTCACATAAATGGTCAGCCATTGCATGGAGGGCAGATCCAGCTCAGCGCCCTGGACCCGCCTCGAACCGGTGAGGGAGGGGGAGCAGAGCCCTTCGTCCCCTTCGGGATTAGCCTCAGAGAGAGGGGTATAGGTAACCAGATCCAGGTAAAGGTATTGCCTGCCGTGGTATCGTGGCTGCAGTGAAAAAGAGATACCTTCGGCAGGAATCGTGGCAGCCTCAAAGTCCTGCAGGTTTTGCAGAGGGCAGTCGGGAGCAAGTGCCAGGTTTCTCTGTGACGCCCAGATGCGAAGCTCTCTGGAGGTAATGAACCCTGAGGAGCTATTTTCATGATTGAAATTCATCTCCTGAAACCATCCGCCGGCAGGGGCTGGTTCATCCTCTTTTGCGTCCCCGTTATAATAGGGCATGGAAGTGGAAATATCGCCGGTGCCCTGCATCAAAAATAGGGGTGTCTCTTTCTGCGTCTCCGCCTTTGCCAGCAGGGCAGAGGGAAGCCATTGGATATCCTGACCAAAAGAGAGGGAAATTCCTGGTATTGTGGCAAATATCAACGCAAATAGCGGACCCATCAATCTGCGGCATGATCGACAATGTGTCATATTTTACTTTTTCGGTAGATTGAATTGAGGGCATAACGGAAAGCTTCCTTCTGTAGAGAAATGAGAATCATTCATAGTCTGGAACATTTCACAGCTCCCTGGGAGTCGGCAGTGATTACTCTCGGTGTTTTCGACGGGTTGCACAGGGGACACCATGCTCTTTTAAGGCGACTCCAGAAAAGGAGCAGCAAACATGGTGCCAGAGTATTGGTCACCTATAACCCTCATCCAGACCTGGTATTGGGCAAAAGAGAGGATCCCAGAGGGGAGATTTTCACATACGATGAAAAACTTTCCTTGTTGCAGGCATACGACCTTGATGCTGCAATTTTCCTCCCTTTTACCAGGGAATTAGCCTCTATGAGCGCCTCGGAGTATCTGCGGGAAATTCTTGTTAACAAACTGAACGCACGCCACATCATCATTGGATACGATCAGACCTTCGGGAAAAAGAGGAAAGGTGATTATAGCTTTTTGAAAAGGATGAGTGAGGTGTATGGCTATAGTGTAGAGCGCATCAGTGAGATCAGGTTCCGTGGCCAGACCATATCCAGCTCACTCATTCGACAACAGATCCGTCAGGGGGATGTGGCCCACGCTGGTACACTTCTGGGTCACCCTTTCTTTATCACCGGTACTGTGGTTCGGGGAAATCGTCGGGGCAGGGTCATCAACTTTCCAACTGCCAATCTGGACCCGCCTGACACAAAGATACTGCCAGCGGAGGGTGTTTACGGTGGATTTGTCCGCATTGGAAATCGGCGTTACCATTGTATGGTGAACATTGGGAAAAATCCCACCTTTCAACAGGGATATTTGACTGTGGAAGGCCATATCATCGATTTTTCAGGCGATATTTATGGTGAATCCTTGCGAATCTATCTATTGAAACGAATTCGAAATGAGATAAAATTTCAGGGATTGAATGAGCTACAAAAGCAGCTGGAACTGGACCGGTTGGAGACTCTCAAAATCCATTTACCAGCAGAGTAAAACTGTTTCCCGCTTGAAATTGCTCCTTTTTCTGATGAAAAATGGAGCAGTCTGTTATCAAAAAGGTGCAAAGTACGGGCAAAAATGCAATGGACGCATCATTCTCTGGCATCATAAATAAAGCTTATTTTTATTGAAAAATGACGTATTACGTATTATACGGGATTCTCATGCTGTGGGCTCGAATATTCCATTTCATGCCAGACCCGGGGAAAAAAAGGTTGCTGCGGGGAATGGTGAAAAACTAAAGGAATGTGCGCTTTTTTGCCCGGGTTGTATGGCCAGCTTTTTGGCCAGTTCTCCTCACAGTGAGGGTCAGCAAGGCATAGGTGTCGCATTCTGGAGCCTGGCTTCGAAATGCGTATTCTCATCTCAAAGCCCGGAAGATTTTTGAGGTGAGTTTTAAAAATATAAAACAGTCAGAACTGTAACTGAAGTGTGTTGCCTGCGGGTAATTTCAGTGGAGGAAGATAAATGTCACAAGAAACACCAAAGATTATATGGACCAAAATCGATGAAGCACCGGCTCTGGCCACCTATTCGTTGCTTCCTATCGTACAGGCTTTTACAAAGGTAGCGGGCGTTACCGTAGAAACGAGAGATATATCCCTGGCAGGAAGAATAATCGCCAATTTCCCCGAAAACTTAAAACCTGAGCAGAAGATTGCAGATGAATTGACTGCACTGGGAGAGCTCACGAAAAAGCCGGAAGCAAATATCATCAAGCTGCCCAACATCAGCGCCTCGGTTCCCCAGCTAAAAGCCGCCATTAAAGAGCTGCAGGAACATGGATATAACGTACCTGACTATCCGGAAGATCCGAAAACAGACGCGGAGAAAGAGCTCAAAGCGCGTTTTGGCAAAGTTCTGGGAAGTGCGGTGAATCCAGTTCTTCGCGAAGGCAACTCCGACCGCCGTGCCGCTGCCTCCGTCAAACAGTATGCCAGGAAAAATCCCCATAAAATGGGTGCCTGGACATCGGACTCTAAGACCACTGTCGGCCATATGCAGAGCGGTGATTTTTATGGAGCAGAAAAGTCGCTGACAGTCTCTTCTCCATGCAATATCAAAATCGAGCTTCATGGAAAAAGCGGCAAAGCCACAGTGTTGAAAGAGAAGACAGCTATTCTGGCAGGCGAAGTCATCGATTCAACCGTAATGAGTCGAAATGCTCTTCGCGCATTTTTCGAAGAACAGATACAAGCGGCAAAAAAAGAGGGTGTGCTTCTGTCACTCCACCTGAAAGCCACCATGATGAAAGTGTCCGACCCCATCATGTTCGGTCATGCTGTAACAGTGTTTTTTAAGGACGTATTTGAAAAACACGCGGCAGTGATAAAAGAGCTGGGGGTAAATCCTAACAACGGTCTGGGTGATCTCTATGCAAAAATCCAGTCACTCCCTGAAGCGCAACGATCACAGATTGAAGCGGACATCCAGGCCTGCTACAATAGCCGTCCGGAACTGGCCATGGTAAATTCCGATAAAGGCATCACAAACCTGCACGTTCCCAGTGATGTCATTGTGGACGCCTCAATGCCTGCCATGATTCGTGATTCAGGCAAAATGTGGGGCAAAGATGGAAAGCAGTATGATACCAGAGCAATGATTCCGGACCGCTGCTATGCCGGTGTGTATCAGGAAGTGATTGAAAACTGCAAAAAACATGGCGCCTTTGATCCGAAAACCATGGGCAGCGTTCCTAACGTAGGCCTCATGGCTCAAAAAGCGGAAGAGTACGGCTCTCACCCGACAACATTCGAACTTGCTGAAGCAGGCAAAGTAACGGTTACTGCTGAAGACGGTACGGAACTGATGAGCTTCGACTGTGAAGCGGGTGACATCTGGCGTATGTCCCGTGCAAAAGACATCCCGATCAAAGACTGGATCCGCCTCGCATTCGAGCGTGGTCAGATCGAGCAGATCCCGGTCGTCTTCTGGCTGGACGAAAACCGTGCGCACGATGCACAGATGATCGCCAAGGTCAAAAAATACATGCCGGAATTCAACACTGACGGTCTTGAGATCCACATCATGGACATCGCAGCTGCGACACG
>JBNLFC010000231.1:0-6175 GCA_050305335.1 Leptospirales bacterium | reverse complement strand
CACGGCACTGGCCAGGTTCCCCATGATCTCGGCCCGCTGCTTCTGCTGGACCAGCTTTTCAAACTGGACACGATCTGTAATGTCTCTTAAAATAGAGACGATTCGATGTATTTTCCCATGGCTGTCCCGAAGAGGAATGAATGAAACAAAAAAGGTATGAGTCCCTCTGTGCAGCTGTAAATCCACCTCTTCATGAAGGGTGGATCCTCTTTCCAGGCAGCGCTCCAGCAGGTCCGCAGTAATATGAACGATTTCACCCTTGCTCATCTTTCGAAAGGAGCGACCTACCACAGATGAAGGCAACTGCGCCAGACGCAGAAGCGCGTTGTTCACTTCAAGAATGCGAAATCGCATTCCTTCCAGCACTTCAAAGAGAAGCATTCCATCGGAAGCATTATCGAAAATCTGGCGATAGCGCTCCCGGCTTTCTCTCAGTTCAGCCTCCATTTGTTTACGCTGAGTAATGTCAAACATCATCCCATACCAGAGTATGCTGGACGAATCCGATTCATACACAGGTGTACCGATTTGCTGAACCCAGATCTGACCCTTTTCAGGATGATTCACCCGGAACTCATTGGTATAGGTCGATAAAGTTTTCGTCGCATCTTTCATATTCCGGCTGGTCTGCTCTAAGTCTTCCGGTGCAATACGATAGGCCATGGAAGTCATATCTTCGACCAGATCCTCGTACGTAAGACCGAAGATATCGTAAAGCCGCTTGTTGGCATAGACCATTTTAGTCTGACCATCCGGAAATCTTCTCCAGTGGGTAATGGCTCCGGGAAGATTGTCTGCAATGATCTGTAAAACCCGTTGCAGTGATATTCGCTCTTCGTCAGCCTGTTTGCGTTCTGTGATATCTCGCGCAAAGCCAACAGTGCCCAACAGTTGCCCGTTCACAACCACAGGCGCCTTGTAGGTTTCATGCCACCTGGGGCCAACCGGACCGGTGATTAGCTCTTCTACGCTTTTTTTCTGCCCGGAATCCATGACAGCACGATCATCGGCCCTGTACTGCTCTGCCTGCTCCAGTGGGAAAAAATCCAGGTCGGTTTTTCCCAGCAAATCATCGGGAAGAGCCTGAGCTGCCATATTTGCATAGGACTGGTTGACTGCAAGAAGGCGACTTTCGGTATCTTTCAGCCAGACCATAAAAGGAAAATTATCCAGAAGCGCACGCTGGTATTGCTCCTTGCTCCGCAACTCCTCCTCCAGACGTTTACGCTCTGTGATATCTCTGGCAACCCCAAGAACGCCCATCACCTGACCGGATGTGTCATAAACAGGAGTCTTAACAGTCTCCCAGAGTGCCTGATGCCCATCTCCTGCATAAGTGACCCACTCCTCATTCATGCGGGGACCGCCAGCTTCGATCGCTTCTCTGTCCTTCTGCTGGAAGAAAGCTGCCAGTTCAGGATCCACATAGTCATAATCGCTGGTACCCATCAGCGCGGTTTCGGAGATATTATAGAGTAGTGCAAAAGCGCTGTTACAGGCGAGAAAAATGCCGTCAGGTGACTTCATCCAGACCGGATCCGGAATAGTCTGAATGAGACTGCGAAGCATTGCTCGCTCATCGGAAAGTGCCTCTTCCAGTCGCCTTCGATCGCTGATGTCAGTGAGTGAAACAATCACCCGTGAAAGACTCTGTTCATATCCCGGACAGACAGAAAAATAGACAATTACGTAGCGCAATTGTCCTCCCAGAGTCTTCACAATAGCCTCTTTCACCATCTCCCGCTTCCCATTCCAGAGAAAGACCAGCTCTTCGCGAAAGGTCTCCAATGATTCAGGAGTAAAAGTATTGATCAACCCGGCAAGCAGCTCTTCTTTACTGGAAGCGCCATGGAGCTCCAGAGCCGCTCTGTTCACATCAATGATCTTTACCAGCGCCACGCATTCCTTTACAGCCTCCGGGTGTGAATCAAAATAGGCCTCTATATCATTGATTCCTTGCTCCCTCAGGCCATTCAAATAGATTTGAACTCCGGAAAGATCCTCCTCCCAGATGGAAACCGGCGAATGCTCGAATACCTGGCGATATCGCTCTTCACTTTCCTGCAGTTCCCGGTTCGCAGTCTCCAGTTGTGCAGTACGCTGCATAACACGCTCTTCCAGCTCTGAATTCAACTGACGAATCTGCTCTTCAGCACGTTTGCGATGGGTAATATCCATAGCGACACCCACAATGCCTACAGTGGTCTGATCTACCATCACCGGTGCTACCAGATTCTCAAAAATCTTAACATCGCCCTCTTCCGCTTTTTCATACTCCTCGCGAATAATCTCTCCTGCGAGAACTCTTAGATCCTGCTCAATCCAGCCTGCCACCAATTCCGGAGGAAGTCCCAGCTCTTCCAGACTCTTTCCTACTACGTCACCATAGTTTTTTTTGCTGACAATATTTTGAGTCACATAACGCAACTGATCATTCATGGCCCAGAACTCAAAGGGGAGGTTGTCCACAAAAGCACGCAAACGTGCCTCACTCTCCCGCAGAGCCACTTCCGTACGCTGGCGCTCCGTAATATCTTCCCCGGAAAAAAGAAATCCTGCAATATTTCCGGAATCATCCAGGATAAAAGCATGATGCCAGGCAATCATCCTTTTAGAACCGGTTAACGTAACAACAGGGGTTTCGTAATACTCTGAAGATATAACTTTCTGCGCCAGAGCCAGGTTGTACATCCGGGTGGTATCCGTTCGTATCTCTTCAGGCAAGAATGTTTCAAACCAGTTCTTCCCTGAAATTTCCCCTCGTGAACCCTGCAAAATCTCGCAACCCTTATCATTGATCATTGTAATTCTATGGTCCGTGTCTACGGCCATAAGAATCACACCTGCAATATTCAGGTACTGCCTTGCCTGGTTTCTGGCAGATTCCAGCTCAGTAGTCCGTTCCCGGATCAGCTCTTCCAGATGCTCACGATGCTTCAAAAGCTCTCGTTCTGCTCCCTTACGATCTGTGATGTCATGGGCGATTCCAAGAACCCCCACAATGGATCCACTATCGTCTATCTCAGGCACATGAAGAACTTCTACCTCCCTCATCTCACCCGCTACTTCCCATCGGGCCTCTACCTGATTGGGCTTACCTTCACGAAAGGCTTTCTGAATATGCTCATTTAAAATGCTAAAATCGGGACCGGTGGTATTGATTGCAGGATCCAGAAGAGTTTTTCCCAGAAAATCCTCGGGGGTGGCATGATACGCGGAGAAAAAAGCGGGATTTATATAAGTCAGGCGGCCCTGTGAATCAAACCTGACGATGTAGTCGGGAATGTGCTCCAGGAGTGTTGTCAACTCCCGCTCCCTCTTTTTCATTTCGTTGATATCCCGACCTATGGTCAGAGCGCTCACCACGTTGCCTTTCTCATCGAACTCCGGTACAATGAAGATGTGCCCCCAGCTTGCCTGATTGTTTTTACCCGGAACAAGTATTTCGCCGCTATAAGGCTTTCCCGTAGCCAGCACGCTTTGAATCGCAGCATAGTACCGGGACGCGCCAGCAACGTTTGTGTAATCTAGAGGTGTTGCACCGAGCAACTCTTCTGCTTTGCGCCCCACCATGTTCGCCAGAACCGGGTTTACATAGATTCGTCGGCACTCTTTATCATAGCGAGCTATGGCGTCCGGGGAGTTTTCCACGAGAGAACGAAATGTCTCTTCGTGTACGTTTTGCTCTTTCTCCTGCAGATAACCGTACCAGACCGGAGCACCATCACTGTCAGAACGAAGTTGTGCCTTTACGGTCAGTTGAATTCTCCCCCTGAAAGGGTGCATAACGTAGAATCGTGTACTATGAGATGTACCATTGGGCAGAGAGAACCGGAGCGCTACCATAACAGATTCTAGCTCTTCAGGAGGCAGATTGCGTAAGATGGATCGAACATCCCCGCTGCTCTCGTCGGGAGATATCCCCAGAAGTTCTGAAAACCCCGACGTGACAAAGGAGATGTTAATGATTTCAGGCTCTGGAGCAATTAGAGTGAAAAGAACTCCCGGCAATACGGCCGTAAAATGGTCCAGAGATACTTCGCCCTTCATGATCTATGCATTGTATAAGAACGTTGCAAAAAAATTCACTCTTTATTTCTATCCTGCAGTCGCCCCGCCCCCGGCCTCGACGGGTATATACAGACTGGTCAGCACAGCGGGATAGATCTCATTATGAGAATAATCCCGCACATCTTTGATAGAAATCATGCCCCTGTGTCTATGCAGAATGTATTTCACGGCAGTGAGTCCCAGCCCCATTCCGAATGTTTCAAACTCGATTGCATCTTCCACCGGAGGCCGCAGACGATAGAAGGGTTCGGTAACCCTCTCCTCCTGATCTTCAGGGACTCCTCCGTAAGGTTCCTGGGACACTATATTTTTCAAACCAATGCAAAGATACCCTGCACGCAAAGTGGTGACAATATCCAGTTCGGTGTTCACCACTGCATACTTGTAGGCATTCACTGCCAGTTCTTGAAGGGCCATTTTAAAATACGAAGGTTCTATTTGCGTATAAAAATCTCCCCACCCTCCCATTCCAGGCAAGTTCAACTTCAATCCCCTTCTTCGAAAAAGCCGGGAAATCTCTGTTAACGTATGCGTGACAAGACGTCCAAACTCCCGTGACGAGACCTTTTGCAGAGGAAAATCCTTTTCCATCAATTGCACAATGGCTTCCAGACCCTTAATGTGCTTCCATGCAATCTGACCATTCTCAATAAGAAGTCGCAAGAGATCAGGTGTAAGCAGTTGCAGAGCCTCTTCCGATGTTTTATAAGCACCCATCATCTCAATAATAGTAAGGAGAATCCCAAAACCCGCCCCTTGAGTAAGAGAGACACGAAGGTGATCAATGGTTTTCTGACCGAAACGATTGTCCGCCGACAGAGTCCGACTCTCTTTGTAAGACTCCCACTCAATACGCTCCCGGAGATGTCTGGCCATGTGTTCCGATGAAGCAAAAGATCTCAGTCCTGCTTCCCGACTCAGGCTATGCTCCTGAATTCTTCTGAGAATCGCCTCTTTTTTTTCCGGCAAAAGTATTACATCCGTAACTCCTCCACGCATAAGGCGCACTATCATCTCCCCGTTCAAAGAAGAAGCTGCAACAATTACAGGAATATCAGGTTGGTGAAGGCGTCTGCGCTCCAGAAACTCAAGATGGGTGATAGATACCTTGCTTATACACATAATGCAGAGATGAAGATCGAAATGCTCCAGCATGGCACTCCCGTTCTCCAGAGATACTCTCATCACCGGCTGAGCACTGCTAGATTGAAGCGATCCCTCCCAGTCAGATCCTTCTCCATCCACCAGCAAGATGGGGCGACCATACTTAGATGAGGAGCTACCTCTTTCTCCCGGTTCACTCCTGTCTACGTGAGAGCTGCCGGGAAGTTGAATAACTCCGGTAGAGACAGAATGGATCCACCTCTTGAGCTCTGCCATCGTGATGGGAGGGCATATATGAAAACCTTTGGCATAGGCTATGCCGAACTTTCTTACCTGCTCCCATTGAGATTCGCTCTCTACTCCCCCTGCCAGTACACGCATATTGAGTTCCCGGGCCACATCCGCCACAAGACTCATTACCACATTGCCGCGCCGTTCATACTCCGGATGGCGAAGCAGACTGATATCGGTTTTAAGGATATGGGCAGGAAACTGGATGATGCGCCGGAGATCGGATTGAGTTTCACCAAAATCGTCTATAGCAAAACGAAAGCCCTGCTCTACCAGTTCCCTGACCAGAGTCAAATAGCTCTCCTCTTCAATTTGCCCCAGATGACTCAAATCTGTGACCTCGATTACAACTCTGCCTCTCCGGGATTCTGGCACCATCTGATTCAGAAAGTTAAAAAAACGGTTCTGCGCAAGGACCCGTGGGGAGATATGAAGTGCAACCACCAGTTCTGGCTGTGCCGGTGTAAAAGATTCCACCTCTCGCAATACCTGGGTGACCATCCATTCAGAAAACTCATGTATAAATCCATTGGTTTCAGCCATGGGGATAAACTGGGAGGGAGAGATCTCGCCCAGCTGAGGATCGCTCCACCTGGCCAGCGCCTCTACGCCCGCGATTTCGGCGGATAATACTTTCAAAAATGGTTGGTAGACCACATAAAAATTGCCACATGCAAGTGAATCACGCATACGCTCCAGAAGATCCTCC
>JBNLFC010000230.1:0-6185 GCA_050305335.1 Leptospirales bacterium | reverse complement strand
ATAATCTGGTTCTACTTTGCCGAATAGTTTTCCAAAGGCGTCGTCGTAAAAACCGGCCTTCATGTAAGCTATACCGTATCGATTGAGATATTGCAAGTTGTACGACCCTTCCCGGAGCATCGCTTCATTGAAAAGCTTTTCGGCCTGGTCCTTGTGATCCATTCTCTCCTGACCTTCGCTCAAGGCCGCTGCCCTCAGTTCATCCAGACCCTGTTCGTACATTCCTTTGATGGAAAAGCGTTGATACAGGTAAAGGCCAGCAAATATGGAAATGATTACGATTAAGCCGGCCGCAAATGCGCCAAGAACAAGCCGGGCTCTCCTTTTTTTGCCGGCAATGGCGTCTGGACTCAGGTTGTCTGCGTAGATAATCTGAGTACCATCTTTCCGAACATCGCTTTTGCGAGTATCGAGGTGGTATCCCAGGCGTTTCTCCAGAAAGGAGACTATCATTCCGACTTCAGCCCGATCAGCAATGAGTTTGATCAATTGGCGCTGATCGCTTTCCGGGATCTTCTCATGAACAATGGCATCCAGGATGGCCTTTTTAATGCCAGGAGGATATTCGTTGATCCCCGTTCGAATGGCCGCCAGCTCTTCGTCGCTGAGCTCACCGCCAAATCCGCTCTCCATCCTGGCCTGTTCGGACATATCAGCCAGATCACCGGTATCCAGAAAAGCGTCTGATGGTGGAGCTATCGTCTCTACATCTGTAGATGGAGCTGCTGAAGAAGAGAAAGAACTGCCTCCGGTAAAATCATCTACCTGTTGACCGCCCAGGTCATCCAGCTCAGAGGCAAATGAGTCGCTTCCCAGATCAGGCTGCGATATGGAGGACACGCCGCCTCCCATATCCGCGTCTAGATCGTCAGACCCCGGGAAAGAGAGGGCCTCTGGAAGGCCGCCGCCCTCCTCCCCTGTTCCCATCGGAGCGGTAAGGTCATTCAACCAATCGTCGGTGCCGCCGCCCGATGCTGGCTCTTCCCCGGCAGGAAAGAGCTCATCCATACCTGCCGGAGTCTGTTCTGTCGTGTCGGGCTCCAGCAACGATGCGAAGGGATCCGCCTCGTCTGTGGGGACTTCTAGATCGTTGGCGGATGCAAGAGGATCATCCAGAGCTCCTGCTGTTTCATCAAAGGCGGGGAAGTCTTCCAGAGGGGCGGGAGGTGGAGTCTCCTGGTCAAAACTGATCTCATCGAACCCGCTCAGGTCGCCGGTATCCAATTCTGGTCCAGGGGGTGACTCTTCGAGAGGTGATTCTTCGAGAGTTGATTCTTCCGGAGCGGGGAAATCATCACCGGTTGTAAGCAGGTCAGAGAGGTCATCGGTAGCCCCACCTATCTCTGGCTGCTCGGCGGCAGGCAACTCCAACGACTCCTCTTCTACTTCTGTTTCGCCTCTTTTTCTACGAACCGCATCGTTCATTCGATCCAGAAAAGAAGAGAGCCCTTTTCTCTCCGATATACCGGGCTCTCCTTCTCCCTCAGCTTCCTCTCCGCGTTCTTCGGTATCTTCTTCAGGAAGTGCGAAAAGGGAGCTCAGCTCCGTCATTTCCTGCTGGAACTGTTTCTCCATGGGCGAGAAGGGGTCCTCCTCGTCAGGGATATTAAAAAAGTCGAGTATCTCCCTGACCCGCGCCTCTTCTTCTGGTGTAAGCTCTTTCAGTTCTGCCATGATTAAAGATAAGCCTGTGAATATTTCTGCTTCAGGAAACCTGCTCTCATTATCGACAGTTTAAATAAAATGCGAAGAGAAAGGAATAGAGGATGAGGCCATACGGTAAGATTCTGATGGTGCTGGCATGGATTTTTTCCGCGGCATCGCTACAAGCCAGAGAACGGTTCCAGATGCAGGAGCCGGAATCCTGGGTGGGTGGATACAACTCCCTTGAGGGGGGTGTGGAGGAGCCTTCCGGGAACGGTCGCAGGGCTACCATTTATACCATGGAACAGATAAAACATCTG
This sequence comes from Leptospirales bacterium, assembly GCA_050305335.1. GTDB lineage: Bacteria > Spirochaetota > Leptospiria > Leptospirales > Leptonemataceae > JBNLFC01. Next base: position 4,221 of record JBNLFC010000230.1, on the reverse strand, counting down.
CGCAAGGCTATTTCACCGCGCTATGTAAGGGTGCTCGACTGGGAGGAGTATGGTCGCAGTCAGGGTCTGGTGCGCGGTATTCTGGTCACTTACCCCGGATATCGAAAGAAAAACGTCTCCATTGCCGGTGATTTTAATGGCTGGAATCCGGTTCCCATGGCGAGAAATGAGGCGGGAGTATATTTCATCATCATCAAGGTGAGAGAAGATGAAAAAGGCCATACAGTAGATCGGTACCGATATAAGTTTCTGGTGGATGATCTGTGGACCTATGACCGCACTAATCGAGATGTCATTGATGATGGAATGGGAGGGTACCTTTCTCAGTTCATTCTGGAAGATCGGGATGTCAACCGACAGGCAACGGTACGTGTCCTTCCTGAGATTTCTACAGAGTCGGAGCGGGTGGTGGAATTTCAAATCTATCTTCCCAGTGTAAAAAATCTTATGCTGGTAGGCAGTTTCAATGACTGGAACCCGGAACATGATTTTTTACGAAAAGGGGAGGATGGAGTTTTCCGGCTTCGCAAGAGGTTGCGGCCTGGCTCTTACACTTATAAATATCTGGCCGATGGAAAATGGATTCTGGATAAGTATCAATCAGAAACCCGGTTCGATAAAACGTTTGGCGATCTTGCCTCTTACATCAACGTTCCATAAAAGGCTGTTTTGCAACAGCCTGATGAAGAGATTTTCACGGATCCATCCATTGTCCACTGGCCTGAATCAAGGTCACCAGTTCCTCCACGGCATTCGCCTCCGGGATGTTGCGTTTGACTCTTCTATGGCCCACATAAAGATCTATCAATCCCGGGCCGGAGCCAACATATCCGAAGTCGGCATCTGCCATCTCACCCGGTCCGTTGACAATGCATCCCATAACGCCGATTTTAACGCCTTTCAGATGCATAGTTCTTTTTTTTATCTTCTCCAGAACATCCAGGATTTGAAAGTGGGTGCGACCGCAGGAGGGGCAGCTGATGTAGTCGGCTCTTTGAAACCGAACACGAGCGCACTGAAGTACAGTGGAGATTAATGCTGCATCTTTTACAGGAGATCTGGACTCCAGCATCAGTCCTGCGCCAAAATGATCCAGTAATAGTCCTCCGCCATAAATGGAGGCTCGATAAAAGAGTTCCTCACCGGTTCTACCGGAGTAGCATGCAATCATAGGAGCAGGCGCTCTTTTTTCCCGGTAAGTTAAGTCCATCCATCGAAGCAGGCATTCGCTGTTGTCATCGGGCACCATGTTGGTGCGCTGAAAATAGACCAGCTGTACCGTGTGCAGTGAGGCAATTTCTTCTATGAACTGGAAAAGCTCCTGACGGTCCGTATCCTCCGGGTTGGTTTTTATAGAGAGCCAGAGAGCACATGGATAAGCATCAGTGTGCTTATGCTCTTTCAAAATCCGCTGTAGCTCTTTGCCCTCGCCAATGGTAAGAGCAATGGAGAGGGGGGTATCCTGCTCAGCTGCGGAGAAAAGCGCCTGAGACTGTACGCGGATGTCCAGAGATTGGAAACGAGAATGATCAATTTCCGGTATGATAGCTGGCCATCGGTATGATCTGTTTGAAACTTCTGGAGTGGATATTTCACTACCACCGATTTCCCGCAGCAGGGCGAGATTCTGCTCTATCTGATTGTCCGAAAGTTCGCTGGAGAAAGGAAATACCAGTCCATCTACTGTCTCTTCATTGAATTTGATGATTTCCTCATTTCCCATAAGATTTGCCGGAGAGAGGAGAGTCTCTCCTACGGGAGAAACTCTGAGTAGACTGGCCTTCCTTTCTTCTATGGCTCTGGACAGAGGTGGAAGATTGGAATGGTCTATGATGGTATTGGCAATTTCCGGGTGAAGTTGAAGCACCTCTTCATGGTGTTTTTCCTCCTCTTTTCCCCCTGGGAGATCTTTGCAGAGCAACTCACGGTTTGTTTCGCAGAGGAGTCTTGTGAAATAGGGGATCCACTCCAGAGGATTGCGCGAGTCGGGTGCCGTGGCCAGTGCGCTCATATGGATGATGTCTCTGGCAACGGGAATTTCATGGACTGACTCTTCCGTGAGGGAAACTCGAACTGTGTCGCCTATCCCATCGGACAGCAGACGACCGATTCCCATAGCAGATCTGATTCGTCCATCTTCTCCATCGCCCGCTTCAGTTACTCCCAGATGAATAGGATAGCTGTGCCCGGCTTCTATGGAGCGAATGGCAAAAAGACGATAAGCCTCGATCATTAACCCTGGATGGGAAGATTTGAGAGAGACGACGGTATTTCGAAAACCTATGTCTTCAAAAATTTTTATGAATTCCATGGCAGACTGTACCATACCCCTGGAAGTATTGCCATGTCGCTCCAGTATGCGCCGACTTAGAGATCCATGGTTTACGCCAATGCGGATTGCCCGTCCGAGCTCATTGGCTCGCAGTAGCAGCGGTTTTACGGCAGTATGAATTTTTTCCAGTTCATCATTGTATTCCTGCTGTGTATATTCAGCCTGGCTCGATTTGCTCTCAACAAAGTTGCCTGGATTGATTCTTACTTTCTCCACATACTCCACAGCCTTCATAGCAACTGCTGGCAAAAAATGAACGTCAGCCACCAGTGGAACAGGACATTTTTCTTCTTTGAGGCCGGCACGAATATGGCTGAGGTTTTCAGCTTCTTTGAGCGTTGGTGTTGTGAGCCGGACAATCTCACTCCCCGCCTTCCAGAGTGCCACAATTTCGTTGATGGCTTTCTCTGTTTCCATTGTAGAGCATGAGATCATGGATTGAATCCGAACAGGGTTGCTGCCTCCCATCCAGACCTCCCCCACATTGACAGGTCTGGTGGGGAGTCTGTGGGCCGGGTGGACGGGTATCTCTTCATTCCATGGTTCTTTCATCCAAAAGCTCTCCTGAGGTCTTTCTACCTTGATTGTTTGTTCAGGCGTTGAAAAAACTTGCTCTGTTTTCCGATCAGTTCTGTTCAATAATGCCCACTATCTGATCTTGCGAAATAGGCCCGAAGTCCCGGGAGTCCAGACCAGAGAGGCGATTGTCCGCCAGAAGGAAGTAGGAGCCCTGTGATACTTGAACGGTTGGCATAGTATCACGTCGTGAGTACAGGTCAGGGATCACACCTACAGGAAGCGTGGATGTTTCCAGCAACTTACGTCCTGGCTCCTGAATTGGAGATCCGTTGATATAGATCTTGCGACTCCGCAACTCAATGCTTTCGCCGCCCAGGGCGGCAATACGCCGAAGAATGTACCAGTCCTCGCTTCCGGGAAAGCGAGCCAGAACCACAGTGCCCGGCTTTAAATTTTGGGGATTGAATCTTCGGTTGATATAAACAGTGGCTGAAGGGGGATAAGCCGGTGACATCTCATCATTTACCACGGAAAAGGGAAAGATCCAGAATCGATGAATGAAATATGCCAGAAGCAATGCACTGAAAAACGCTGGAAATAGAACGAGAATCCCTCGCTTCCAGCTAATTCCTTTTTTTCGATCGGGTACAAGATCACGGTCTCTGAGCATTTTTCGAAAATACACTCGCTTTTCCCGCCAAAAGCGGGGGATATGGCGCTATCGCATCACTCCCCGCACTTCGGGGCAACACTTTTTGCAAATCTGGAGGAGCTCTTTCCCTTGTCCGCCCCTTATCACTACATTGTGCAGCAGAGCCAGCTCAATACTGCATTGGAGAGTATCCGTAAAGCGGCACGAATCAGTGTGGATACGGAGTCATCGGGATTCTACACTTATCAGAGTGAGCTCTGTCTGATCCAGGTCTCGGCAAACGGCACTCACTATATCATAGATGCTCAATCAGGGTTGGATTTTTCCGGATTGGGGGAGATTTTTTGCAGCGAAGCTGTGGAAAAGATATTTCATTCTGCAGCCTCCGACATCACCGAAATCCGAAAGGTGATTGCTATTCAGTTTCGGAATGTCTTCGACACGTTCGTGGCATGCCGCTTGCTGGGGCAGGAAAGCTGCTCTCTGGCATCATTGGTGCTTCAATTTTGTGGAATCACACTGGAAAAGAGTGAGCAGAAGTCCAACTGGAAACTGAGGCCATTGACTGCGTCGCAGTTGAATTATGCATATAAGGATACCGCTTACCTGGAAAGAGTTCGGGACGCTATGGCGGAAAAAATGAAAAACGCTAATCTGGAGGACGAGTTTCATGAGGAGGTCGCCTGGAGTATTGCCCACGAAGTTCCTGAAACAAGCC
>JBNLFC010000229.1:0-6248 GCA_050305335.1 Leptospirales bacterium | reverse complement strand
AAAAGGTGAGGATATTGCGCCATTCGAATCTTGGATGAGGACGAAAGTTGACATGGATATCCAGTTTTGGGCCATCGGTTTTTATAAATTCTTGAACATAGGAAAAACGGATTGGATCTGGAGGATCCAGGTTAGCCAGCAGAAACGCGGCGGAGTTCACAAGAGTCTGCATGTCATAGATATGGTAATTGTATCTGGTTTCAAAATGTTTCCAGCCGATACCAACGCCCATCATATAGGGTAGAGCGAAATAGTTTACACTGCCTCCAGCATTTGCCAGCGAGTCATGGTGATCATATATTCCCAGATTTTGCAAAAGATTGTTTGTCGAATTTCCATAAAAGACAGCGTGTTCACGCTCCGCTACATTGTATCGGTAATCGCCAAGGAGAACAAGTCGTCCTCTGAGGGTTGTGTAGCGCAAGCTCATATAAGAACCATAGCTGCTATAGATATAGTTGTCGAATTGGGCCAGAGGTGAAAGGGCTCGGACCTGCTCTTCCGTTCTATTCACCTTCTCTTGCTGCCAGAACGGGGCAAGCGGACCACCCGAAATTTCCAATCCGTCAGCAAAAAGAGGCTGGGTTGTCAGGGATATTACGGTGCAAAGGGATGCAAAAACCGGTATGAGGATCCGCTGATATGTATTCATCTGAACAATTCCACCCTGGTGTTGATGTATCTGTGCTACAAAGAATAAACAGATAATACGACACTTTTTTTCGTTTGCCTGGAAAAAAACTTTTTGCCCGAATCAGCCAGGAATCATCAGGTCCACATGGCCTGGAGGTTTATTCTCTGCTATTAGACGTGAAGATTTTTATGGCGGTCACATTTTATCAGGATTTACGATATTTTGACGTTTCTGTTTCTGAAAAGATATCGTTATGAGTCTCCTTGATAGTAAAGAAAAAGATCGGAGTAGCCTTGTTTGAGCAGATCCAGCGTTGATCGTACGGTGTCCCTTTCCAGGTCGTGGTGAAGATGGTGGTAGATGATTGCCAGATAGTAAAAGGCGAGTCTGGCGCGTATTCTCTCTTCGAAGCGGGATCCGGGTAGCTCTTTCTCCAGTTGATCTGTTTCCCACTTCAGTCTATCGCACTCTTCATTTTGCAATCTGCGAAGCCCTGGCCCCATGGAACGTGCATGAAGGTATGCCGGAAACCAGAGTATAGTCTTTTCCATATTATCAGGAAAGAGTTTGGTGTAGAGATGCAAAAACACACTGGATGCAACCGGCGAACAGACCAGTGCCGGATTCATGGCCTCTGGATTAAGGAAAAAAGCATCACGATAGAGACTCAGGGCAGTGGGAAGCAGCTCAGGTTTCTCCGAAGCAGCCATGGCTTCGCCCAGCAAAAAATAAATGGTAGGGTCTGGAGAGGTGATTCGTTTCGCGTATTGCAGGATATCTATTGCATCCTGGTGATTACCGATCCGGAGTAATGTTTTTCCAAGGTCGGTTAAAAGCATAATGTCTACGGACGTCCCCCCCTCTTCCTGAAAGGCTGTGCGAAACTGATGTGCCGCTTCCCCGAGAATTTTTTGCATGGCCGCCCTGTATGAAAAGGTCTCCAGATAATCTCGCTCTTCAGCAATGGCCTGGAACTTTTCCCACTCTTCAATGATCCGATAGGCGCTATTCTTTCCGGGTCGCTGAGCATGGAAGAGCTCATCCCGATTCTCCCAGTAGCCGGAGGTATAATAACCGCAGGCATACTCAGGATTTTCGGGAGACATTTCCAGCAATTCACCGTAAACTTCGGCGGCGTCATGGAAAGCCCCGGATGTCAGGGCGTTCAACGCATTTTCTGCGCTTTCAATTTCACTCATGTCCGGTAAAAAGCTCAGCGATAGTTTTCAAATACTGTGTGAAAGTCAAAATCGGCCTCGCGAACGCGACGCTGAATTTCCTGTAAATCGTCTTTTGATTTACCCGTTACCCGAACAGCATCGCCCTGAACCCTGGACTGCACTTTGACTCCGGAGTCCTTAATGACCTTTGTAATTTTTTTTGTCTGTTCCTGCGTTAACCCATTCTGGATTTCGCAGGTGCATTTAACGATTCCGCTTACGTTGGACTCGAATTCGCCGAATTTAAATGCTTTGAGGTTCAACTCGCGTTTTAAAAGTTTGGATTGAATGATGTCGATTACCTGGTTCATCTTCATTTGATCCGGTGCTGTCAGAAAAATGTTGTCTTTATCCAGCTTGATAGTAACGTTTGCACCTTTGAAATCAAAGCGATTATCAATCTCTTTATTTACAAGGTCGATCGAGTTCTGTATTTCCTGCCGGGAGATTGTTGCGCCTATGTCGAAAGAGTATTCCGAAGCCATGCTCGCCTCCTAGTTTATCATTTTTTTTACTGCGTCAATCGTGCTTTCCAGTGCATTCCCAAGCCGGGAAGCATCTTTTCCACCGGCCTGGGCCATATCCGGCCTGCCTCCGCCTCCCCCACCGATCATTGCGGAGGCATCCTGAATCAATTTCCCACAATGAATGCCCAGTTTCAATCCACCAGTATTGGTCATAAAAAGAAGCAAAGGCCCTTTTTCGCTTTTTGCTCCGAAAAGAATCAATGCGCTACGATGTTTTTCTTTCAGAGTGTCCGCAAGTATTCTCAGCACCTTTATATCAGCTGAATCAAAAGTCGAGACGAAGCATTTGAGAGCCCCCAGGTCCAGGGCACTTTTTTCCATTTCTGCCACCTGCTCCAGTAAGGAGTCCGGGGTAGACTCCTTACTTTTTTTAATCTGTTTATTCAGCTCTTTTTCCGCGCGCACCATCATGGAGGTGGCCGCTTCAAAACTCCTGGCAATCAGGGCAGGATTTCTTTCTTTCTGAAGTTTCTCTTCCATCTCATGACCCGAAGGCAACTGGAGCGGCGGAAGAATTTTTTTCTCAGCCCCTTCATCCAGATCGGATATGGAATGAATTCTGTCGCTCAGTTCCCTGTGGCGGTTTTGCAATTTTTCAAGCTCACTACGGAAATAGGCCAGAACGCGATCCCCGGTAATAGCTTCTATGCGTCGATTCCCGGCTCCAGGGCTGGATTCTTTTAGAATATGAAAAAGAGCGATTTCTCCTGTACGACTTACATGACAGCCGCCACAGAATTCAGTGGACAGGTCACCTTTTTCTCCCATGATAACAACTCTCACCTGCTGGCCATATTTTTCACCAAAAGTAGCCACTGCACCGGTTTTGCGGGCGTCTTCAATGGGCATAACCTGAGCCTTTACCGATGCGTTGGCAGTAATTGCTTGATTTACATGAGTCTCCACTTTCTCCAGTGTTTCGGTGTCTATTCTCTCTCCATGGGAAAAGTCAAATCGCAGATAATCGGGACTTACCAGTGATCCGGTCTGAATCACATGGTCGCCCAGGTATTTGCGTAGAGCAGCGTTGAGCAGGTGTGTGGCGCTATGGTTGTGAGTGAGAAGATCTCTTCTTCCGGTATCAATGCTGGCGATCACGGTATCGCCTGATTGCAGGGAGCCCGATGTGAGCTCGCCAATGTGGAGATGGATGCCCCCTTTTTTTCGTGTGTCATTCACCAGAAACAGCGCGCCTGATCGGGATTTGAGCGAACCTGTATCTCCCTGCTGGCCTCCGCCTTCGGCATAGAAAGGTGTTCGCTCAAGAATCACAATAGCATTTTCACCGGCGGCAATGCTTTTTACCTCGCGATCATCTTTGATTAAAGAGATGATGCGTGTGTGAGTCTCGTTAGACTGGTAACCTGTAAACTCTGTGGAAGAGGATATGTCAAATGATACGTTATCCGGTAAATTAAATTCTTTGAACGACGAAGCTCTGGATGCGGCAAGGCGCTGACGCTCCATCTGCCTTTGAAATTCTTCCAGATCCACTTCCATACTTTCTCTTTCTGCCAGCTCAACCGTCATTTCGAGAGGGAAGCCGAACGTGTCATAGAGGCGAAAGGCTTTCGCGCCATCGAAAATGCGTGCTTTGCGAGCTCTGTGTTCGGATAGATATTCCTCCCAGATGCGAAGTCCATGATCAAGAGTATGCAGAAATCGCTCCTCTTCCGCGCGTATACGCCGTACCACCGCCTCAAAATTTGCGCCAACTTCGGGATAATACTTAGCATAGGTCTCGGAAATGTGAGGGACCAGTCTGTATAAAACCGGGCTTTGAATTCCCAGTTCCCGGGCGAAGAGAAGTGCTCTGCGGATGATACGTCGAACGACGTATCCCCTTCCTGTGTTGTCCGGTTGAATGCCGTCTGCAATGGCAAATACCACCGACCTCGCATGATCGGCAATGACTCGAAAAGGGATCGTATGCTCTATTTTGTAGCGTACAATTCTCCTGTCTTCCCGGAGTTCGCCAGTGAGTGCTTCTATCTCGCCAATAATGGATACCAGCTCATCTGTATCGTAAACACTATCGTTATTGTTCAGGATGGCCACAATTCGTTCCAGTCCCGCTCCCGTATCAATGCCTTTGTGAGGAAGCGGGTGCAGTTTTCCTGTGGGATCTTGATAATATTGATTGAAAACAAGATTCCAGTATTCCAGATAGCGATCGCATCCGTTACCTGGATGGCATTTTTCTTTATCATCACAACTACAGTGCTCCACTCCACGATCCAGATAGAGCTCGCTACAGGGACCACATGCTCCAGAGTCACCGGCAGGTCCCCACCAGTTGTCTTCTTTCCCCAATCGCGTAATTCTTTCTTTCGGAATGCCGATGGTTTTATGCCAGATCTCTTCTGCCTCATCATCGTCCTGGTAAATGGTCACATGAATCTTTTCAGGTTCGAATTGCAGTCGCTCCAGGGAGAACTCCCAGGAAAACTGTATGGCCTCCTCTTTGAAATAATCATTAAAGAAGCTGAAGTTTCCCAACATTTCGAACATGGTCAGGTGTCGCGCCGTTTTACCAACACTCTCCAGATCAGTGGTGCGGAAACATTTTTGAATGGTAACGGCCCGGTGGTATCCCGGATCTTCAGTACCTGCAAAACAGGGTTTGAATTGAACCATACCGGCTGTGGTAAAAAGGAGAGTCGGATCTCCCTGGGGAATCAGGCTGGAGGAGGGGACGTGGGTATGTCCTTTGCTTTTAAAGTAGTCCAGCCAGGCCTCTCTTAATTGAGCAACAGTTCTGGGAGGATGGATATCTATAGTGGATTTTTTTGTTTTTTTATGACTCATCGCTTTTTCTTTAAATAATCGAGATTGGCTGCATTTGGCCTCAATATCAACGGAATATCATTGCACCATGGCAAAGGGTGGTCTGTGACGTCAATTCACAAGCGTTCTGGGAGGACTCACTGGAACAAAAGAGTGGCCTCCTTGAGCCCCCCCTGGAATAGTGTCGGTAGAAGAATCTATTGAGGTATGCTCCCGGGGCAGGAGACAATGGGATATTTTACGAGCAGTCAATTAGAAACATATGATGGGTATTCCGCAGCCCGCTCTGGCTCCGGTGGCTGGCCGCGCTTTTCCCCCGGTCCTGGACGGAGTTTCTCCTTGCTGCTTTTGATTTTCCTCTTCCTGGCTCCTCTCTTCTCATCCTGTGATGTGGTCATGGATGTGGAGGGGGCTCTGACCGGTGAGGAGCGAGTGAATCGTGCAACCGCTCTAGATCAATTTCGACTGGCGATTCTTGCCAATGGTCAGATCTGTCCCGAGAACATCGGTGCCGGGTTCTATGCTATGGATTCGGTTCTAGCAGGGTTGATCAACCAGTCCACCTATATCAAATCCACAGTGGATGGATGCTCCGCAATGCTTATGATTGCGCCCTGCGGCCTTCATGCAGATACCGATACACTGATCGGTACGAATCTTTACCGCGCCATTTTGCGTTCCTGTGGATTGAGATCAGGCGATCCAAATCTTTGAGCGGATCATGCTTTTTTACTATCCGTTATACTCCGATCTGTCCGGCCAGTTATTATTGCGTAAGTAAAATTGTTTAAAATTTAAAATATTTTTTTGCTGTTTTTTTTCTTCTCCCGCTTTGCCTGGTTGAGCTTTTTTTTTTCCGTCCTTGTTTGAAGAAGCCTGTCCTCTGTCAGGCTCCAGATACCTTAGAGGAGGGAATTATGAAATTATATAATAAAATCATATTCTTGTTCACGGCAATTTTCCTTTTGTTCTTTTCCCCGCTCCTTCTCGCAGAGCAGAGCAATACCAGTCCTGTTTCGAGTCAGCTATCTCCGAAGGTGTCTGATACTGTTGATATGGATCCCTGGCTGACTTGCGATC
>JBNLFC010000228.1:0-6253 GCA_050305335.1 Leptospirales bacterium | reverse complement strand
TTAAGTGAGTTATATCTTCAACTACCTCCGCAAATCCTTTGACCTTACCCTCACGATCGAAAATCGGAAAAGCCCGATTCCATGCGTGAAAGCGGGTGCCATCGTCAAGTACTCCTTCGGTTTGCACCTCAACAGTTTTGCCAGTTGCCATTGCCTGTCGTCCGGGGCAGTGTGAGCAAACATCCGATCGTTTCTCAAACTCCTCATAACAAATATGCCCCACAAATTCCCCGGGATTTTTTTTAAATAATTTCCCGAACCGAGCGTTTACCTCGGCGATCCGGTAGTCGGTATCCATGATTGCAATGCCCAGCAGGGTGTTGTCCATAATCGCCCGGTAGCGCTCGCTGATTTCCCTGAGCAGATCATCTGTATCTGTGGATCGCACAACTTCAGTGAAATTTAATTTATCAGTTTTGTTCGATTCAGGTTTCAGGTTTGTTTTTTTATCCAGCACCCTGGTACCCCCTTTCCGAAAGGAGATTAGCGTTCCGTCCACTCTTGCCGGAAATGCGAGCAGGCGTTCCGAGAAGTTGGTAGTTAAACAGACGAAGAGACAATGGCATCTTTAGCTTTTCTTTGAACTTTTGCCCGACCGCCTGTTTACACCAGCGCCTTTGTGCAGTCCAAAAAGATAGTTGAAGCCTTATGCAGGAGATCGGATATGTAATTTACGGATGCACTGGGGAAAATATGAAATCGCAATGATGCTGTTAACAAAGTGGGCCCCTCACTCTTTGATTACAGTGGTATCTAGTTTACAAAAAAAACGTTACTATTCAGTAAAGTAATTCTGAAATTTTATTGGTTTTTTCGTCCGCGCAAAGTTGTAAACTGACTTCCCAGAGTCTATCCTGCAATTCCGGATCCAATACGTGTGGATCTTCTTCAAGATTGGCAAATTGATTGTTCTTCCATGTAAGGAATTTTCCGGATTTTTTTTGGCTTTCTTTCTGGCTTTCCGTAAATAATGGTGCCATAATTTCCCCGCATTTTTCTATGGAAATGAATGTTCCAGACAACTTCATAAGAGTTGCCATTATTCGCATAGATGCAGGAATAATATTAATTTGATTACTCCACACGATTTTAGATATTTGAAAACCTATGAAAGATAGTTTCGAATTTTCCAGATTTCTGTGTAAACGGTGCAGCCTTGCAAGAAACATTCGCTTTGCTGTCATAGCCTGATGAATGCCATCTTCAAAGGTCCATTTTTTTTTCATCTGCATATCATCCCAGAATATTTTCCCGCTTTCTGTAGCGTTAAAAATAACCCTCCCCCCCTCTTCTGATTTTTCCAGAAGGTGCAATAAATTCAAGGTCAACATAAATTGAGACAGATAATTTACCTGAAAATGTGAATCCATTCCATCTTCTGTTTCCAATCTTTTTGCAGCATAACCCAGGCCAGCGTTTATGAATAAACCATCCAGAAATTCATGCTTACTTTGAATCTCAAAAATCGCTTTTTTGACATCGCTCAGCTTTGATAAATCACATAGAATAATCGAAATTTTATTATTTAAAGTATTATTTCTAAACTCCTGCACCACAGAGTCTCCCAGCTCCTTCGATCTACAAAGAATAATAACCTCATGAACCTGGTTGTCAATGCCGGCTAATACTTTTGCCACTCCTTTTCCCATTCCGTTCGTGCCACCAGTTATTAAAACTTTCATAGTTTATTCCTTTTCTCAAGAACCATTATTAATAGCCTGAAAGCAAAAACCAGGTTGGTCAACCAATATTTCGCAGCAAATTGCGCAGCCTGAAGCTACCAGCACTGAAAGTAAATCTTTGCCAGAGGTTCAAACTATGTTGGGAGCACATTCCTTTAAAAAAAGCGGCCGCAACGCACTTCTTTCCTTTTATTCTAAAATCTACTGCCTATTAAATAAATTGGTTTAAGCCGGAGGAGCTCTGATGCAAAAGTTAAATGTCTTTAATCTGATTTCTCTGGACGGCTACTATGCAGGCAAATGTTTAACGATACCGGGCAGTGGTACCATTGTAAAACAACTATCGGAGCAGCCATTGAGGTTGGCCAGGAGTCGGCTAGTCGGAAATGGAAACATGCTATTGATATATGAGCCAGCGTAAAGAGTTCTGAGCAGGCGGAATGTATGTCCAAATTCTCGTATAAAACGGAGGCAATGAAATGAAGCATTCAAAAATTCAAATCGAAGCTACCATTTCAGCTGATGCAAAGAAAGTCTGGAAATTTATGACAGAGCCAGAGCATATTACAAAATGGAACTTTGCTTCCAATGATTGGCATTGTCCTGCCGCTTCCAATGATTTGCGAGTTGGTGGGAAGTATATGGCCAGAATGGAAGCGAAAGATGGTAGCTTTGGCTTTGATCTGGAAGGAATTTACGATGAAGTCATTGAGTATAAGAAAATTGCCTATACCATGCCCGATGGACGCAAGGTGATTACTCTTTTTGTAAAAACAGATCAGGGAACAAAAGTAACAACCGTTTTTGACGCAGAAAACGAAAATCCTGAAGAGATGCAACGTCAGGGCTGGCAGGCGATTTTAAATAATTTCAAAAACTACGTTGAGCAATGAACGGAGAAGTCGATATTCATCACCGGGGTCCCTTCGAGTGCGATTCAAAGGAGAGGTCTAAGTTTCTCTGTAAAATTGAAAATTCAAAAATGGAAAATGTGAATGATCACTCTCATCTTTTTACGCGAATATGATATTAGATTTTCCAGTCTATTCCAGCCACGCGATCCGAGCAGCCTGTCATCATTTATGATCTCTGGTAAATGCACCATCCCAATCGTCCGGTGGTGGTGACTTGCGATAATGCTCAATGCGTTTGATAAGCATTTGAACGGCTTTATCCTCCCTCCCACGTATCTTTTCGGATTCCTGAAATATCTTAATTGCTTTCCCCCAGTCTCGCTTCAGATAGAACTCCAGTGCTTGCTCGTATAATATCGTGGAGTCTTTAACTCCTCGAGTAACAATACGTCTATCATTGTCTGTGATTAATTCGTAAATCGTTACAGGTTCGTTTTTGCCCTTGACTCGAATAAAATCGAGTTTGCGTGCCACCACAGCATCTTTTACTTCTTCGTAGACATTCTGAGATGCAAGAATGATCACACCATAATCCTTTGCAGCCGCCTCCAGTCGCGCAGCGAGATTCACGCTGTCACCCATCATGGTATAGGATGCGAGGGCATCTGTCCCCATGAAACCTACCTTGGCAAGTCCTGTGTTCAAACCGATGCGAAATTGCATTTCCCTTGCTTCCGCATTGTATTTATTTTCATGCTTCCATTTTTGTCTGAGATCATGTATTTTTTCAACCATGCGAAACGATGCATGAACCGCCTTGAGGGTATAATTTTCCACATCAACAGGTGCATTGAAGATGCCAACGATGGCATCACCGATGTATTTATCCAGAACGCCGTTGTGCTCTTTGAGGATGATCGTCATTGCTGAAAGATATTCATTAAGAAGCTCGGCCAGTTGAACCGATGTCAGGCTTTCACTGATCGAGGAAAACCCCGCCACATCGGAAAAAAAAGAAGTTATCTTTTTTTCTGTTCCGTTTTTCAGTGCCTGTAGATCTTTCATTGCTTCATTGACTACGACAGGATCCACCATACTTCCAAGAATGCCTTTGATTTTTTCCCGGTCGCGAAGTCCTGTAACCATGTGATTCAACGCAAGTGTGAGGTTTCCAAATTCATCGTTTCCCGCCTGTTCAAATTCGACATTCAGATTCCCTCCTCCGACATCCTCCGCGCTTTTAATAATTTTTTTGATTTTTCGTGTCACCACACGAGCAAGATAAATGGCCAGAATAATGGAAAGAAGCGTTATAGCTGTGGCGGTAATTACTACCTGCTGTGTATTCTTGTGCATTGCTTCAAGACCAGCCGAATGATCAACTATAGTACGCACAACCCCTGCAAAATTCTCTTCTTTTGCAAGGTCGATCACATCCTTTTCACTAAGCGAAAGAAGAGGCACGGAGTCGATCTTCCACATGATTGCTTCTGCTTCCGTGCGACTGTAGCCGACCATTCCTTCGGGAAACTTGCTTTTCAACCACCCCGAAGGAGTTTCAATTTTCCCGGCATAAATCCATTTTCGCATATACTCCCACCGCTGGCGGCGTGCTTTGCGAGTCTTTTCGGAGCTCATATACTCATCATAGTACGATGGACTATTATGAAAGTAGATCAGGATCTGATCCTGGAGCGTCGCTTCTCTTAAATAACCTACAGCATCGATTAATGCATCACTATAAAGTTCGGATTTGTTCTCAAAGAACTTTTCATATGCCGTGGAACGTTCTTTTACCAGACCTTCATATTGTTGATATAGCTTTTTGAAATCGGCATCCCTGTACGGAGGCAGGGGAGGTTTTCTCTCCTTTAACAGATCCAATCTATGCTCAATTTCCTTTGCGGTGGTAGCGATCTCCTGGCTGATCCGGGCATCTTCTGCTAAATATTCTTGCAACTCCTTTGCCCTTTTTGTCTCTCTCACTTTTAAGAGTTCGTTTACTCTAATACTCGATGAGGGGTTGCGATAATGAGGAGAGTAAAGAACTTGAAGCTCCATATTGTTGAGCTTTACTCTGTCCGATTCAGCAACGTAGCCAGGCACAAGGTAATATATTAACGCACGGGCAGAATCCTGAACGTATTCAACAATTTCCCTGCCAAAGTAATCTTCGATTTCAGCGGTTGCGGTGAAATCCAGATATGCATGCTCCAATCCGCTCTGCATAGTCTCATCTTTGACTTCGCTGTTTAGCGGAGAAGCCGGGTCAAAGATTTTTGTGTCAAGCGTGGGACTGGAGGTCACTCCGGGAATGATGGATCCTTCCGGATATATCTGGATGCGAATGCGGTTTGTATCGAGACCCAGTTCGTTTATTTTGCGCTTTTGTGCTTTTGATAGGATTGATACGATTGCCTGGTCCAGTAAAAATCTTCTGTATCTGGCTAACTTTGTGGCATTCAGCAATGCTTTGCTTAATTTTTCTTCCTTCGATTTATCCGTATTTTCCAGAAGACTCCGGTTGATGTTCTCGACCACACTATTTCTTGCCACAAAGTTGCGTGCAAGTATAGTAAGTACGGCAAAATTCCTGTCACTGATCGGTGGCTCTCCCGGTGCCTGAAGAAGAGCTCGTGTTCGTGTTTCCAGGTTTTTTATATCCTCATCTGAAAGATATTCAGAATAATAGGTGTCCCGCTTAAGAAATACCCTTCCCTTCCCCACTGTTCCGAATAAATCAGTTCGAATACCGAAAAGAGAAATCTTTTTCTGATATATGACCTGTTTTCTTGTCTGGTATTTTTTCAGTGCTCTTTGTTGTTTTTTTACACGATCTCGAAATTCTTCAATGCGAATGAGGTTCTGTGCAATATTGTCCAGTTCAAGAACGAAAGAAGAAATATATCTTCGGGACGAGGTAGCCTCACGAGCGTAGCTGGCGCTGAGGATGGTGCTTTGCTGCCATAAATTGATAGCCGAAATAATCGAAATGGAAAGAATGATCAGCACTCCGATAAAGGCTGAGAGCTTTGTCCCAATGCCAAAGCGGAAGATTTTTTTCAGCCGAGCAGAGAAACCACCGGATTTTTTTTCTTTTTTATTCTTCTTTTTTTTTGGCTCAGAAGCATCCGGTTCCGTTGCGTTCACTGGTCCACCCTCAGGATTTATGGATAATGATTCGAGAAAAGTCGCTTTATAGAATATGCCGGTGCGACATTTCTGCAATAATAAAATGTGTTCTATATTTAAAAATTTAAAATCCTGAGAGAATGGACTGTTTCAGGGATGTATTATCTATCATTCATAGTTCAAATTTACTGAAAAACACTCCATTGTAGAGAATCTGGACAAACTTTTCCAATTACTCCTGGGGGGTATCGTTTTTGCCCGGGAACAGCTGTTTGCGAGCGGATATTGCCTGTACATTCCTGGATCAGGACCCTTTCAGGGGAATATCGCTGCTCCCTTCCAATAATTCCACAACGAACGATAGAAACATTTGATATGCGAAAAAGAGATTGGGGACTTCTGAGTTACCCGCTATTAAAGCCGTCCAGCACACTCCAGAACCATGACAGAATCCTTTCCATCAAAAAGCGCAAGAAGAGGCAAAATAAAAATGGTATGAATCGTACCACGTAGAAATTTGCGAAACTCTCTATGATTACAGTAGTGAGTGATCCATACCAGAGCGAAAATTATTGACGATATAAA
>JBNLFC010000227.1:0-6266 GCA_050305335.1 Leptospirales bacterium | reverse complement strand
GCTCTTTTCTTTCTGTACGACTATATTAGAAAAAATACGAGCCCATAGGACCATCCAGAGACGTCATTTCGCGTCCGCCTGACGACTCCGTCCCGGAGAGAAAAGTTGTACCTCGAGCTACTGAAAATCAAACGAAAGTTCGTCCAAAACCATATTCCTTGAAGAAGGCAACGCAGTGGGAGGAATCTGGAAATGAGCGATCAGAAACGATGGATGTCACTTTTTGAAGGGCTCATGAAGGGAGAGATTCCTTTCGATGGAACCGGATTCATTCTTGTGGCCAACTTTTCTGACAACTCCAATTACGCGATTGTTGAAGTTGTTGCTTTTCGCAATATTAAACAGTTTATCCAGACCGACGATGGTGTAACCTTCTATTCCGATGGATATAAAATATATCTATTGTACGAGCCGGTCTCTTACCGCTTTCGGTTTCAAGAACCGTATCTGCGAGATCAAGGTGAAGCGATTCCCATGCGATTTAATGAGCTCCACATCTTCGACATGCCCAGCCACGATCGCGTCTTAATGTCCATATCTCCTTATGTGAGCATGGGCACCTTTTATATTGAGAAACCCCATCCCGGGAATCTGGTGGTCTACTTTTTCGACAGGGGAGACGCGCACCAGAACATGGACCAATATTTAACCAAATTGCTTTCAGAAGATTTGAAAGTGCCCAGAAGCAAAATGCGCGAGGTTCTCAACCTATTTCATAAGAATCTGGAACACTTCCAGAAAGCTACCGTCAGCGAACCCCAGTAGGCAAATGTTTTACATTTTTTAATTCATACATGCTCTCTGGAGGAATTTCGCGTTGACAGACCTGGTAATATTTATCTTAAATAAGTATTACCAGGGAATCACGTAATATGCTTCGAAAAAAAAGCACAATCGAGATATCGGTAGCAATCCTGCTTCTGATTTTTTTTCCCTTCTGCGCCCTGGTTTCCCACGAACTCTGGATCTCCCGGGAGGGAGATTTCTACACCTTGCACTACGGACACCTGCAATCACAGACAGACGGAGAGAGAGAGATGGACTACGATCCCCGATGGTATGCATCGGGGCTTTGCTTTCAGAATAACGCCCCTGTTCCATTGAGAGCGCAAGTGAAACATAACAAGAACCTTTTTTCGGGCCATTGCGACTACATGGTGATTTTATTAAAAGATATTTACTATACGAAGACGCCATATGGTATCGAAAAAAGAAAAAAAAATGAAGTACGATACTCCATAAAAAGCTGGATTTCCAGAGAATCTGTCAAAAGCCTTTTTGTGAGTGGAAGCTACGAACCGGCAGGCAAAGGATTGGAAATAACGCCCCGGGGCAATACCTCAACGTATCGAGTAGATCATAAAATCACCCTTCTTGTCACTGAAAACGGGAAACCTTTGTCCGATCTTCCTGTATCCCTCCATGGTTCCGTGCGGGGTACCACCAACTCTCACGGAGAAATTCATATTCGAATCAGAGAGAAAGGAATAGAGGTGTTCCAGACTTCAAAAGTAGAAAAACTTCGTCAGCCGGATGCAGATGAAAGAATCACCACGGCCACACTGACATTCGAGGTGGATGAGTGAAACCAATACAACAACACACTTTTTTCAGGCGGTATATTTTCTTGCAGATCGCTCTTTTCACGATTTCAGGCAATGTTCTTTCAGCCCATGAAATTCGTTCTCAACTTTTGAAGAACCAGAAGAGCGTTGCCATCTCCATTGAATACTCCGGCGGTGAAAAATTCTCGTATGAATCCTATGAGATCTTTCCGCCTGCAGCAAATGCTTCCACCCCTCCGTTTCAAACGGGACGTAGCGACGCCAACGGTAGAATTCTTTTTCTGCCAGACCGCCCCGGCACATGGAAAGTGCGTTATTTTTCAAAGGATGGCCATGGGGGGGAAATGCTTATAAATATTAATGGATCAGGAATAGCGGTTGTAGAAAACACTCCCCTCTATTTACTATTTTTGAAGCTGACCACAGGCATAGCTATTATAGCCGGTATTACCGGTGTCCTTCTCTTCTTGTATTCAAGAAAAAAAAGGAACTAACTTTGAAAGCTTTTTCACAAGCATTACTGTTCCTGCCCGCAATAACATTAAGCGCACTGCCAGTATCCGCCCATCATGGGGTTGCCTCTCTGGGGCTTGCTGGACTCATGGGCCCTGGCGCTCCTGTAGAAAGCTCCACTTCGGCAACACTGCCTCAGGGAAAGAGCCTGGGTTACTTGAAAGTGGATCACGTAAACTTTGAAACATACTCCGCGGAGCGCGATGATGAGATGAGATCGAGCACCTTCTATATGATAGGGGGTGGATACGGCATTGCTTCTTTTTTCTCCCTTTATGCTTTTTTACCGTATAATGTGAAGAAAACTGAAGATAATTCCTACAATACCGCCGGTACCGCGGATCTCACTGTAATGATGGTCATAGGCTTTCACTATGACGGCGGCGTTCAACTGGTCCAGCCATCGGAAAGTCTGGATGATATGGAGGATTGGCACTTTACGATATATGGTGGTGGGACCATTCCTTCAGGCAATCCCAACGTGCGAAATTCTACCGGAGAGATTGATCCGGGGATGTCCACGGGATTCGGTAGTCCTTCTTATACCATAGGTCTTACTGCAACAAAAATGGTAGATCGGCTTACCATGGTCCAGGATGTTTCGTATATCTCGTTTGATCCATATCGCTATGCCAGCAATGTTACTGCCAGGTTTGGCACGGAATTTCGCTACAATGTTGCGTTCACATATCGCGGATACGTAAATGAGAAGACAAAAACCAGGATTGATCCTGTAATGGAGTTCAACTATCTCCAGGTAGCACCGGATAGAGAGTGGGGGATCAGCAAAAAAGATACGCTTAGCACCATAGCTGCGCTCGGTAACCAACCCTTGCCTGAGGAGTTTACACCCATTACAGATTCCATAGCTCCTCATCGTGTTGCAGAAGTTCTGGCCGCCAACAGCGCCGCACTCTCTGTGCCATCAATGGATCTCTATGGGCTTTCCGCCTCCTGGAGTGGTATGGCACAATCGCCATCCGGTGGAAAAATTCTCTACCTGCTTCCTGGCTTTCGCTTTTTTCGAGACAATATTAGTATTGCAGTGGGGGTAAAAACAGTGGTCTGGACCCGGATGAATCGGATCAGCCTTCCGCAAAACCTGGCCTTCGCCTACCTGCAAGGTCTGCAAACCGATGAGGTAGAGGCCAGGTCTGCGTTTCTGGATCAGATCTGGGGCGATGTGATCCAGAAAAATAGAGTCTATCAAGGATCGGAGGGAAGGGAGAGATATCGACTGCAGATCTCCCTCTCCTTTTTGATTTAAAGGATGCTCGAAGGCGACTTCTTAGAGCAGCTCAGTTTACGTAAGTAAACCTGGCAGCGAAGAAATAGATTTAAGGCAGGAGTGACAGATGCATATACCGGACGGTTTTTTATCACCTACAACGTACCTTCCCGCCTACGGCATAGCAACCGTTCTATGGGGATATGCTCTGAGCAGAATCCGCAGAGTCATGAATGAATCTACTATTCCCTTTATTGGTATGATGAGTGCACTCTCCTTTGCTCTGATGAGCATTGCCATACCTTTGCCTGGAGGAAGTAGCGCACATGCCACAGGAATTCCTCTTTTTGCCACTCTCTTCGGAGTCTGGACCACATTTGTGTGTGTAACCCTTGTATTGATTTTGCAGACTCTGGTGCTGGGAGAAGGTGGCATTACGGCCCTTGCTATCAACGCATTGGCCATGGGTTTTTTTGGGGCGTTTAGTGCGAAATACCTCTATCGATTGACGCGACGGATGAATCCCTACATAGCTCTTTTTCTGGCGGCCTGGAGCTCCATTATGGTCCAGGCGATCCTGACTGCCGTTCTACTGGGAGTCCAGCCTATGCTGGCAAGCGATAGATTCGGACAACCTCTCTTTTTTCCATTCGATCTGCACACCACTCTCCCGGCCATTCTTTTGCCTCATATCTGGGTTGGCATAGGAGAGGGCGTAATTACTATTTCCGTAATCAAACTTCTGTGCAAGAAGGCAAAGAGCGACTCTCTGCCAGGAAATATCTGTAGAGAAATTAAGGGGCAATAGATGTTCATCCGATCGCCAATTCTTGCCAGAATAGCCCTTGCAATTTACGCGGTGATGATTATCGCCATCACTTTCATTCACAATGCGTACCATCTTTTGTTCATTGTACCACTTCTGTTTTTGGTGTCCGGACGACAGGCTTTGCATATATTCAAGCATACCATCAAATCCATTCTGTTTTTCAATATAATCATCACTCTCTCTTTCGCCTCACTTTCGCTCTACAGAGGAACTCCCTTTATCGATTCTATTGCATTAATGAATTTGAGAGTATTCCTGCTCACCTATCTGACATTCTTGTTCATTCATAGAATCCACCTACCTGCCGCTCTATCCTTCTCCTCCACCCTCTCTTTCCTTGTGACTCTCAGTTGGTCCCAGGCAATCCTTTATAGAAAACTCTATAAAGAATTCCTGCTGGCTCACAAAAGCCGATCGCCCATACCCCCTGCTCTCAAGGATCGCTGGCATCTGGTAGGAGTCAGCGGCAAATACCTTCTAGAAAAATCGCTACACGATTCTATGGAAAAGGGACTTGCCATGCGCTCCAGGGGCTTCTTTAATGATGCTGATGAATCTGACGAAGTATGCTCAGATCAGTTCTAAAACTGGCTCCATGAAAAGGATGTTCCCGGGGCCTTGCAAAGCTTCTCCGGAGGTGTTCTGACACATGGTCTTGATCGATTGCCGCTCCATCGAATACCACCACCAGGAGGCAGGCGAAAGGACCCTTCTATTCAAAGATCTCTCCTTTCAAATCCAGGCCAATGAGAAAGTTGTTCTTCTGGGAGTGAACGGAAGCGGCAAAACCACACTGCTGCGCATTCTTAACGGCCTCTACCATGTTCATGGAGGAGAATATCTCTATAACGGCAGAAAAGTCCATCCATCCTCGCTAAAGAACGGTTCCAGCCGCAGGGAGTTTCGCAAAGAAACGGCTCTGCTTTTTCAGAATCCGGATACCATGCTATTTCATTCCAGTGTGTACGACGAGATTGCCTATACAGCAAAAGCACTTGAGATGAACGATCTGGACAAACGCATCAACGAAATCGCACAACTCCTTGCAATCCAGACTTTGCTGGAGCGCCCTCCCTATCGTTTGAGTGAAGGAGAGAAAAAAAGAGTATGCCTTGCAGCTCTTCTGATCACGGAACCGAAACTTCTCCTGCTGGATGAACCACTGGCAGGATTGGATCCCCCCATGGCTGAAATCGTAATGCAAATTCTGGAATCTTTGAATATTACAATGGTCACAGTTACCCATAATATGGCCCTGATACCTCGCCTTGGAAAAAGGGCACTGGTCATTTCACCCGATCATATACTTGCCTTTGACGGCCCCCTCCATGAGTTTCTGGAAGCACCTGAACTAATGAAAAAAACAGGCCTGCTATAGCGTTTTTTTGTTATTCCGGTAAAGAAAGCATCGCGGCAACAAACCTGACGGCCATACGCCTTTAGCCACTTTAATATGTATTACACAATAGACCATTGACAAAATTTACCTTGACTTCTTTCCGGAACTGGTAAAATTAAACGGGGTGACTCTATGATCAATCTTCCGCAATCTTTACGTGAAAAACTGGGAGACGAGGCCGCCGAGGCTCTGGTAAAGGTACTCTCGGAATATAGCAATAATCGAAATGCACCTATTATGGAGCTGATGGAAGAACGCTTCACACGCAGAATTCAGGATAGCGAAATCTCTTTGCGCCTGGAAATCGCCGCTTTTCGCTCTGAATTTAAAGGCGAAATGGCTGGCAGCAGAGCCGAACTTAAAGAGATGATAGACAGCCTGAAACGAGAAATACTGGATCTGAAATCTCAAAAAGCATCGGAAGGCAACACCTTTCAACATTTTCTGATTATGCAGAGCCGCTCTATCTGGATTGCAGTGGTAGCCGCTTCGGTATTATCTCCCTTGATTCTTTACATTCTGGGACGATTGTTTCAGTAAGTGACATTCATATCGCTTAGCCGTGGGCCATTGTGGCAGAGGCTGCTCAGGCTCCTGATCTCAGACCACGAAATTCCCCGACCATTTGAAATCAGATTCATGACCGGTATTGTATATAGGTTTCTTAACTTCTTTATAGACTTCGTGAAGGCGATCTAAGTTGAAATATCTGGTGGGTATGAGCGGTGGAGT
>JBNLFC010000226.1:0-6288 GCA_050305335.1 Leptospirales bacterium | reverse complement strand
TCTCCCAGTACGACGAAAAGGGTTGAAACCGAAGCTGCTATAATGTGCGAGCGAACAATGACCCGACGTTTTTTTTCGTCAGGTATCTCCGCAAGATAGACAGCAAATATCGTTAAAAGACCTACCGGATCCACCACGAAAAAAAGGGTGAAGGCAAGTGAAATGTACGATGCTCCCATATGCGATAGGACGGATCAATCATCTTGCGGCCGACAGGGGAAAATCAGAACCACACGGCAGCTGTTCATATCGTCATAAAAAATGTGCCGGATATTGTAAGAATCCAGACACCCCCCGGGCAATTTCTCTTCCCTGGATAAGGCCCCCATCCAGTATTCTTCGTCGCCCGGGTGGTTCCAGCTTAACGCAAGCCATTTTGCCTGTCCGTTCTGTATGGCATGTTTGTGGCAGATGGCACGCCGTTGTGGAAGGGTAAGAAAGGCAACTTCCCCATTTTTCTCAGTACGAATCTGAGGCATTGCAGCGTTACCCTGTATTTGCACCGAGTCATCGAAAAAGTAGGCATCCTGGTGATAGAGACCTTGAGGTTCCTTCGTAGAAGCACAACCGATCCAGAGGGCTGGAAAAAAAGAGAAAAAGAGCGCGGGAAGGGCAAGGATCCAATGGGAACTCAGACGTCTGGCTCCTGACAACGGGAATGAGTGGACAGAGGTCGGCCTTTGCCATGAAATGGAAGCGATGGAAAGGATTCTTGCGGAGAAAGCTTTGGTTCGCTGGTTGGTTTTTTTCAGTCTCTTCCTGATCATACTTCTGACCTTTTCAGGAACTCCTCTGCGTGCTTACGGACCCAGGGCAGTGGTAATCCCTTTCCGGGTTACAGGGGAGCCGCCTGTATCTTTCTATGATAAATCAGAACTCCCATCTATGATGCAGGAGGCCACCCATTTTCTTTTTGAATACAACCTCGAATATGGTCTTCAGGATCTGAATGAAACCCGCAGAGCCCTCAGACATCCGACTCTCCTGAAAATGGAGACCCGGGAGAATTTGACCCTGGACAAAGCCGAACGGATCTGCATTGAAACAGACGCCTCTTTCCTTATTATGGGATCGGCTCATCTATCCCGCAGCGGTTCCACTCAGGTCGGTATTCAGAGCTATTCTTGTAAGGGTGGACGTGTGATTGCCAGCGGGGAGTCCTCGGGCGACATAAATTCCTTGCAATTGATTTTGCAGAAGGCGCTTTTTCGGGCTACTCCTTATGCAAGCCGTCGTGTTGAATCGGATATCACGTCCCGCCGGGCGGATCCCATTGAAGTGGGCGTAATTCTGGATAGTTCGGGATCTATGGTGTATAACCTTGATCCTATTCGCAAGGGATTGAAAACCACTCTTTCTCTTTTGCCCCGTGGCAGCCGTCTGGGAAGTGTGATCCTCACCAATAACAAAATTCGAACTGAATCCTTTTCCTCTGACTTAAAAATGGCCTTGAGTGGCCTGGAGTCGGTATCCGCTTCAGGTGAGAACGATGTGAATTCTCTTCTACTTGCCTGTAATGAATTTTTACGTCATCGTTCCTCATTCCAGAAAAAGAGGCTCTTAATTTTTTATGACGGCTCGCTGGGACGCGGCAGGGCTCTTGTTCTGGAAGAACGAATCAGGAAACTGAAAAATGAAGGATATCAGATATCTTTATTTCCCCTTCCTTCCATGAAGCGCAAAGACTTGATGGAATGGAAACGCATTTCCCGGGTGCTGGGATCTCCCATGCCCCGTCTGGTTTCGGGTCGCCGCGTCGGTTTTCTGCAAGGATTTTCCATTTTCATGGTCCAATCAGACCTCTCTATGTATCGTGCAGATGATGATGTCACAGGTGCAATTTTACAGGACTCCCTGAATGTGGAGAGGCTCACACCGATCCCCCTCATCCACTATACCAGTTCCGATCTCTCCCTGGATACGCTCCCGGCCGCATACGCGGAAGTGAACCATTTAAAAATTACCGGAACGGGTAGTATAGTGACCAATCTGGAAAAGAGCGTGGATCAGGTCCTTCGCAAAGATGCTCTCATGGAAGATGGACGGTATCGGGTTTTGTTGAAAAATCACGGTCGTTCTTTCTGGATAGGAGTGAATGGATATCGCGAATACAAATATTTGAAAGAAAACCCCGGTCGATCGATTTATGTGGGATTGTCATTTCGAACGAGTGAGAAGGGAGAGTTGCATCTGATCAACAATCCAGATCGTGTGGTTGTTCGAGAACAGCAGCATACACCCCGTCTATTCATCAATACTCTGGAAAATCTGAAGAAGACACCCGATGCCATGATTCGACCCGGTGATTTATGGTTTCTCCTTGTGACTGTGCTGGATGTGAAAGATGTCGAAAGAAATCGAGAAATCAGAATTCAATAAGACTCTGCCTGCCATTGTAGGCCTTGACTATGCACAGGAGATCGCCAGCGAACTTCCTTCCCTGGCGGCTGGTCTGGTTCATGAGGTCAAAAATCCTCTGGCAGCCATACATTTACACCTTCAGCTTTTGCAGAATTACATCAATGAAGTGGAGGATCGAGATCTACAGCAGAGGATGAACGATAAAGTCGTGATCATCCAGAAGCAGATTCTTTCGTTAAACCAGCTTTTGCAGGATTTTTTTCGCCTGATTCGGCCTGTGGAACTGGAAAACTCCGCAAAAATCGATATCAACTCACTGGTTCTGGAAATCATCAAACTTCTGGAAGTGCAGGCCAGACGGGAAGGTGTGGAACTGGAGTTTCAGCCCGGGGATTTACTACCCGGTTATGGACCCGATTCCGGTTTTATGAAACAGATTGTTGTAAATCTCATACTGAATGCAATCCAATCATTCGATAAGGGTGAGAAGAGTTTGATGAAGGACCGAAAGGTTCGTATTGAAACCTATAGAATTCCTGCGGGAGTAGGACTCTCTATTGCGGACAACGGTCGCGGTATTCCAGATGATGTGATTGTTAAAATTTTCGATCCTTTTTTCACCACTCGAAAAGAGGGCAGCGGATTAGGACTGGCCCTTGTAAAAAAGATGATTTCTGTGATGGGGGGGCGTATTGATGTGGAGTCTCATGTGGGGCAGGGAACAACTTTCCACCTATCCATCCCGATCATGGCAGACAATCAAAAAGATCACTCCGAAATTACGGATTAATAAATCAGTATCACGGTGAATCTGTGCAGCATATTTTGATCATTGAAGACGAAGAAGACCAGCGCAACGGTCTGGTGGAGTATTTAACCTCGCTGAAGGGCAAAAGGGGCGCCGCTCTGTACAATGTTTATGCGGCTTCCGATGGTGCTATTGCGCAGACCGTTTTAACCGACCGCAAAGTAGACCTGATCGTAAGCGATCTTATGCTTCCCGATCTTACCGGCATTGAGATTATCGAGTGGGCTCGCCTGCACAATGTGGCGGCCCCTTTTTTAATTCTGACAGGTCAGCCCTCCATCGAGACTGCTGTTCAGGCAATCCAGGCAGGTGCCAGCGACTACCTTGTCAAACCGGTGGATCTGCTTCATCTGAAAAAAAAGATCGAGCAATTGCTGGAAAACTCTCAGTTGAAAGAGGAGAATCGCAAACTCCGCTCCCGAATCAGCGAAACCTTTCGCATGGATCGCGTTGTAGGCAATGCACCGGCGCTTCACTCGGTTCTAGAGCGGGTGAGGCAGGTATCCCCTACCGAAGTCACGGTACTGATCGAAGGCGAAAGCGGCACCGGTAAAGAACTGGTGGCCAATCTCATTCACGAAAACTCTCCCAGATCGGCAGGCCCATTTATTCGAGTGAACTGTGGCGCTCTGGCGAGAAGCATTCTGGA
Organism: Leptospirales bacterium; assembly: GCA_050305335.1. Lineage (GTDB taxonomy): Bacteria > Spirochaetota > Leptospiria > Leptospirales > Leptonemataceae > JBNLFC01. Next base: position 2,470 of record JBNLFC010000226.1, on the reverse strand, counting down.
AGGGGAGCTTTTTGGCGCTGTGAAAGGCGCATACACAGGTGCGGACCGGGACAGGGCCGGACTGTTCGAGGCTGCTGATGGAGGCACCATATTTCTTGATGAAATCGGCGAACTGGATATGGAAAGTCAGGTGCGATTGTTGCGCGTTATAGAAGAGCGAGAAGTGGTGCGTCTGGGATCTACAAAGGCTATTAAAGTGGATGTGAGGATAGTATCCGCTACCAACCGAAGTCTTGTGAAGGAGGTAGAGGATGGACGGTTTCGCGAAGATCTTTACTACAGGCTGGCAGTGATTCGTATGACTCTTCCGCCACTCCGGGAGCGAAAAGAGGATATTCCCCTGCTCTTTCAACACTTTGTGGTTGAGTTCAATGATCAATACCAGAGATCCGTTTCAAAAATGAGCTCAGCTCTTCAGTCTTTTTTTTCTAATTATCATTGGCCAGGCAACGTTCGTCAATTTCGCAACACTCTGGAAGCGATGGTGGTCCTGGCCAATAGCGACATACTGGATCTCAAAGATCTTCCCCCTGATTTGCAGAGTTCTCCGGCCCCCGGCGGCGCCCAGCGGCTTCTGGATAGCATTACGCCGGGCGTTCCTCTGGAAGAGTATGAACGAGCAATTATCAAAAAAAATTTACGATTTTCTGATGGCAATCGTGAGAAAGCGTCGCGTCTTCTCGGTATTTCAGAACGTACTCTGTATCGAAAAATCAAAGAATGGAACATGGAAGTGTAGAGGGTGCTTCTTTCAGGGCAGGGAATTCTACTATCACGAACAAGGGAGGGCGACCAGAACGCTGTTCTCACTTTTTTAAGCGAAGATGGTAATGTTTGCACTGCTCGATATCATGGAATATACAGCTCCAGAAAAAGGAGCCATCTGACCATGGAGGTGGGTTCTTTGCTGCAGTTTGTTCTTTACGAGCATTCCGATACAATGGCTTCGGTGAAAGAGATCAGCCTCGTCGAGAGATTCGATCAACTCAAGTCTGGCTATACGCAACTACTCTTACTTTCTCATTTGCTGGCTTTGATAGATGGGATGGCCGCTTACTCTCCGGGTGCTCAGCTTTATACACTTTTATTCGGTTCACTCCAGTGGCTGGAGAAAAGGTTGGCTGTGCTATCGGAAGAAGAAAAAAAAAGCATCCACTCCAATCCTGCAAAGAATCGGGAATTTTTTTTGCTGCTTCTTTTTTTTCGCGTTCGGCTTCTGCGCTATGGGGGACTTCTGGGGGACCTGGACCACTGCTCCCGTTGCGGTGTGGAGTTGACTTCCGGTGGGGGGCTGGATGGAGAGCTTTCGTTGCATTGTGCGTCATGCGGTACAGGATATTCCGGGGATTTCGGACTGTTTCGAAAGGAATTGAAAATGCCACTTCTGTTGCGATTCGGGGATATGTTATCCTACCTGGAAAAAAGCACATCCCCGGAGGATATGGAGCGCATACTCCACATGCACAACTGGCTGGATAAAGCATGGGTTAACTACACGGGTAAAAAACCAACCACAATGGAGTCGCTCTATGGGCGAATGCACTGGCCACTCCCGAATATGGAATGAACTTTCATTTACACACCAGGAGTACTTTCAATCACTGGCTTCTAAGAACTCATCGTTTTGAGATGAGTATAAAAAAAAGCACGTATCAAAACCCATGCTCCTTCGCCAGGGTTTTTATGTCCGATTCCAGGCCCTCAATAGGTATTATTATGCATATGAATGGCGAAACTACATTGAAGGATTTCATTTCCAGTAAGATCCTGGAAGCCATTTCCACGCTGGGGAAAGTTGAAAATGCCCCGCCCATTAAGCTGGAGTATGCCAGAGATGAAAAGTTCGGCGATTACGCCTGCACTATTGCCATGGATCGTCAATGGAGAGAGGTGGCTTCGGCTATTTCTGCCGACTTCAAAGCCCCTCCCAAATTTGCAGATGCCATAGTTGGCGCGCTTCAAACCCATAAAGATTCGGGAGGAATTTTTACCTCAGTGGCAAAGGCCGGACCCGGTTTTATTAATCTGACCATTGCTCCTGCTTCCTTCTTATTTTTAATTCAGCAAGCTTTGCAGGAAAGGGAGAACTACGGTCACACTTCGGTCAAACAGCCGAAGAAAATCCTTTTCGAATTTGTTTCGGCCAATCCTACCGGTCCCCTCAATGTAGTATCTGCAAGGGCTGCCTCTCTGGGTGATTGCTGCTGTAATTTGCTGGAAGCCGCAGGCCATCAGGTCACCAGGGAATACTATGTGAACGATTATGGAAACCAGGTGAATTTATTAGGGGTGAGTTGTTTTATACGTTATCTGGAGTCTCAGGGGGCGCAGGTTAAGTTTTCCTCAAAGGATGAAAACGGAGTTTCGCAATACTCCGAAGGCCCGGGGATTCCTTTTCCGGCTGAGGGGTATCATTGGGAATATCTCAAAGACGTGGTTTTCGAACTGGTTAAAAAGAATAAGAAGTTGA
>JBNLFC010000225.1:0-6292 GCA_050305335.1 Leptospirales bacterium | reverse complement strand
GTCGGGCGGCTATTCGCTCTTCGCAGGAGGTTCCTTAACCGGACTCAATGCCCGTGGTTTGATAATTCGCTATCGAATTTATGACTCACTGGAAGCCTATCTGGGTTATTACTCACTCCATCTGAATCATCCTCCCTCCATGGATTACAACGCTTTCTATACAAGATATCCATTCTATGTTGTATACAGTGTAAATGCGGATGGAACAATTTCTCCGCGCATTGATACAGACGTTTCCTTTACTGCTCACCCGGGTTACCGCAGTGGATCTACTTATCTGGGTGAGGAATACAACCTTGGGTTTATTTATCATCCCTGGAATGGCTTTACAATGGAATTGAAGATGGGACGTTTTTTCGCCGGAGACGGATATAAAATTTTGCGGGATGTTCAATACGGCAGAGTCGTGAATGAAGCGTCCGTAAGTTTTCTGCAGGAATTTTAAACAATTGCAACCGGTCGCATGAATCTTCGTCTTATGGAGAGTATGGCGGAGTATAGAGGTACTACAGGTTTTGGAATCTACATTCATGTTCCCTTCTGTATTTCAAAATGTGATTACTGCGATTTTTATTCTATTCCTGTGGGGCTTCTGGATAGAGGAAAGGGCAATTTCGATAAAGAAATTATCGCAAATTATCTGGCGGCCATACGCACTGAAATGCAGATTAGAGCCAGCTGTTTTGAGAAAAGGGGATCTGTTCGATCGATTTTTTTCGGAGGTGGAACACCTTCCCTGCTGCCCTCTTCCGTCCTTTCTCAAATCATTCGGAGCATAGAAGAACTATTCGAAGTTGATCCGGATTGTGAAATTACCGTAGAAGGAAATCCAGAACAGATGGATAGAGATTATCTGGGATCTCTTCATGAAATTGGAGTAAATCGGGTAAATGTTGGAATACAGAGCTTCAATTTTGTATATCTTTCCCATTTTCGCAGGTATTATAATGCAGAACGTTATGCGAATATATTGGATGAGCTATCTGCTTCATCCATCCCCCACCGGGGAGTGGATTTAATCTATGGTTTCCCCGGTCAGAACGGATCTGATTTTGAAAAGGATCTTCAACGGGCGGTGAATTCTTCCATTGACCATATTTCAGTTTATTCGTTAACCATGGAGGAAGGAAGCGAATATGGAAGGAAGTTCGAACGAGGAGAAGCCTTCCTTCCCGATGAAGAGATTCAAAGCAGTGTCTTTCAAGCTCTGCCTGCTTTGCTCAAACAATACAACTATAATCACTACGAAGTTTCTAATTTTGCACGGGAAGGCGGGGAATGCAGGCACAATCTGAGCTACTGGCAATACAGGCCATTTCTTGGACTGGGGCCATCCGCCCATGGATTTGATGGCATTTATCGTTACGAGAACCCTTCTCAACTGGATCTCTGGATGGAAAATCCGGCAGGAGTTACTATGAAGTTACACGATCCAGGTATGGAAATTCCGATCGGGATATTGCGGATTACGGATGGGATTTCGCTCTCTTATCTGGCCTGGCTGACTCAGAAATATTATGATGGAAGGGAACAGATACTTCATTCCATCACAGAGATGTTTGCGGGATGGATTCAAAGTGGGCTGGGAACCTGGAAAGAGCCCGGTCTCTTTCAATGGGAGATGGAGGGATTGCTTTTTCTGGATGATCGGATTTTTGAAATGTGCCAGTTGATGGAAAAACATCGCAACTACTTGATTCAGGAGCCGTATTGAGCACAATATAGTTGTCAGGTTTTCATTGGTAAATCGGATATGGCCGCCTGAACGAAAAAATCAGATAATTTTACAGAAATTCTTCTTTGCCTTTTTTAATAACAATGGAGCCCTCTTCATCCAGCCGACGTGCCACATTCAGTATGTAGGTTCTGGCTTCATTCACTTCACGCAGGGTGAGTGTTCCCTGGATATCCATCAGTTCGAGAATGTCCGAAGCTCTATTCTGAGACATAGAGTTGAAAAAGTGTCTTCGGTACTCCTCACCGGCACCACGAAGAGCTGTGGCAATGATGCGATCATCATCCAGCCTGGCGATTAAAAGGCGAATTTCTCTGTGATCCAGACCGATGAGTTCCTCGAACGTATAGAGCCGTTCCCGGACATTTTCCATAAGATCGGGGGATTGATTTCCAATGACGCCCATGATCTCCTCTTCGGCCCGGCGATCCATGAAGTTCAAGATGTTGGCCAGAGTTTCCACACCGCCTGTGTCTGAGTAAATCTCCGTGTTTCGTTTTTCGAACTTATCGCGAAGCACTTTCGCCACTCTCAGGACCGCCTCCGGGTGAGTGTTTGCAGTGCGGGCAATTCGCATGGCCACCTGGGAACGGAACGGTTCTTCAAAGATCTTTAATATTTCGGCAGCAACTTTAGGTCGAAGAAAAGAGAGTGCTACGGCAGCTACCTGCGGGTGTTCCTGCATAAGGGATGAGGCCAGGAGATTGGGCTCAATCTGTTCGAGAAATAGAAAGTCATCTCGCATATCCCTGCGGTCCAGGCGTGATAGGTACTCCTGCGTTTTCGTTTCACCAAACGTTCGAAGGAGTATCTCTCTGGCTGCATCCATTCCTCCCTGGACTGGAAGACGATCCTGCGCCACATCCTCCTCAAATTCCATAAGAATGGCCGCTTTTTCTTCCGGAGATATTTTTTTCAGGGCCACCATCTCTTTGACAATGGGCTCAATCTCTTTTTCGTTCATCTCTTTGAGAATCAAAGCGGCCTGATCCGGCCCCAGGGCCAGGAGCAGTCTTGCTGCTCGGTTGGCCCCCTCTTTGCCCGAACTGCCGGTGGGATCAAATGACTCAAAAGGAAGACGGTCTTTTTTATTCATTGCTCGATTCTCAGCGCCGGGTGGCTCCACGCCATATGGCCGATTGTCCGGGGGAGGAGACTGCTTTCGAGAGGCTGTTACACTGGCTCCTGGTTTGCCGGAAAGGGGAATTTTCACAATGCCCTGGTCTGAAACAGTGATATCTACCGAGCGCCTCTTCATTTCTCCAGTTAACGGGACATAATTGATTTCAGCAATCAAAAGGCAGTGTATGGAGATAAAAAAACCTCGGAGCTCTATATGCTCCAGGAAATTAGCAGCTTGCTTGTATCACTCCACGCAGGTGCGGATCTTTCCCCGGGAACATTGCATCCAAAAAGCAGAGAAAAGTCTAAAGTCTATCATCTCCAGTTCATGATCCGTCATGTTTTTTTTTCCGACCTTATCTCTCTTTTATAGAATTGGAAAGTTCTGTCAGCTGAACTTCCAGATTTCCACGTGCTGGCTCACCTCTTACAGAGAAGTCGTCGGGTAGGCGATCCAGAAAATAGCGTATCTTTTTTAATAGCAGGAGTGCCCGGTTCTCGAAACCTGTCTGTAGCTGTGAATGAGCCAGCTCCATCATGAGCACAATGGCGATGTATATCCGGATTGGTTCCGGTTTGGCCACCTCATTGGCCACAAGCTGGTAGAGACTGGAGTCCGAGAGCATTTCTACAAGACGAAGATCGAGACCGAGAAACTGTCGTAGTCCGGCCTCCAACTCCATCTGGATCACTTCGGGATCATTACGCGCTTTGAGTCCCATTAAGCGCGCAAGAAATACGATAAACTGTTGCAGAGTGCGTATCAAATAGTCGGCGTGATACATCTATCTTTGTATATCGCTTTCGCGGATTTGAAAAATCAACTCTAATTTATCGGGAGTGTCTGCAATGAGCCCTCCAGGACCCGCCTTCGGAGGCTCAATGCCATACGCCGTATATGTGGTTGATAACACTCCGCTGAATACTCTCTGGCCGTCATTTGCCCTGACCTGAATAGTCCAGCTGGCTGGCTTTGGCTTACCACCGATCGTAAGAACTCCCGAAACCGTATCTCCATCTTTTACGCCTTCCAGTCCGCCTCCAAGAGGTTCTGAGATAAACTGCAACCTGGGGTGACTATCTCCCTGGAGGATTTCGAAAACGTGTTCATCCCTGGCCGAGCTTTCTGAGTCAAAGTTGGCAATGGGAATGTCCACGCTGATGCGTTGGCCTGCCTGCAGTTTTGAAGTAATGGAGCAGTTCTTTCCTACAACCTCTACATTAGCCACCAGAAACATTCCCTTGATTGTGCGATATGCGACGCATGATTTTTCGGCAGGGAACAATCCTGAAATGGAATCTGCCTTCAGGGAGACGGAAATCACTCCTGATATGAGTAGCAGTGCGATTTGCCCTTTCCACACTATTTTTTGAAAACCTGGACGTTTCATTGTTTTGTCTCCTTTAATGCTTATCTCAATGCCAGCCAATTCGAGATGAGCCATTGTTATAGAAAGACCTTCATTGGTTCCCTTGTGCTGGCTCCTCCCGGGAATTTCCTGAGCCATAGATACGACGTTCAACCGAGGCTATGCTCACCTCTCCACTTTTCCATTGGCTCTTCGATGGTTTTTCTGATCAAATCCGAAAGCTCATCTACTTTCATATCCGCGTAATCTGCAGGCGGAATGGGTTCGTGAATTCGAACCCGAACGATACCTGGATGGATTCTTTGAAATAGTTTTCCTTTTTCCTTTTTTATGATCTGGTTGGCACCCCAGATCGTCACCGGTTGCAGTGTGACCTCCGCTTTTTTTGCAAGGAGAAAAGCGCCGTTTTTAAAGTTGCGCATGGTTCCATCAGCATGGCCTCTTGTACCTTCCGGAAATATAATGACCGAAACTCCATTTTTGATTCGCTCTGCTGCGTCATAGAGGGAACGGAGAGCTTTTTTTCGGTCCTCCCGTTCCACGGAAATGTAACCCGCTGCGCGCATTGCCGATCCGATGACGGGCAGACGAAAAATGGACGCTTTTGCCATCCAGCGAAATTGAATATCAAGAAATTTATAAAAAATTGCAACATCGTAGAGGCTCTGGTGATTGGAGAGGACGATTACAGGGCCATCGCGAAAAATCCGATCCGATCCCTCTACAATGAGTTTCGTTCTGGAGATCCAGACAAGGTATCTGGCCCACATTCCATCCAGGATATGCATGCGATCGGTGGAGCAGAAGAGCATGGCTATATGGACCACAAGACCCCATATCAGGACGGAAAGTAAAACCATCAGCCAGAGTATGAGAGAGCGGACCAAGAGATAGGGTGAATAATTGCTGGAATGGGAATTCAACTTCATCAATCAGTACTCCAGTAATATTGCATCTGGCATGGCTGGACAATCCTTCATACACAAACCGCATCCGGCGCAATGATCGGCAACCAGGGGGAGCCTGGCCTTATCGTAAGTGATAGCCTCCACCGGGCATGCCCTGGCGCAGAGCTTGCAATAGGGTTCTCGTTTCTGGCCAGCGTTTCGGCTGGCTCGCTTTTCGCTATTGTTCAGGCAGTGTGTATGCTGAAAAGAGAGTTCTCCAAATTTTGGCAACGTATCATCTGGAAGTGATTGGAGAGCTCCAGTTTCACATGCGGCTATGCAATGATACTCCTCGCAAAGGTGGCATGGGTATCGCGCCGGGTCAAGAAGGGGACCGGAGGTCCCACCTAATGTGAAGATGACTCCGTAGGGGCAGGCAGTGATGCAATCATTGCATTTTGTGCAGAGCCTGTTGAACTCCTCCGGATCCTCAATAGCGCCTGGAGGACGGGGAAATGCCACTTCTCCAGGCGTTTCGGCGACGGGTTCTTTTCCCGCATCTGAAGAAGTCTCGACCAGTCGATCGTTTAACCAGACTGGTGCAAGGAGGTTGGCCAGCGAGTGGAGCTGATGGTCCACTACGCTACCTACCGGGGTTTTCATGAGATCACGAAGAGCACCTTTGTAGCCGTTTTTAAAAAAATCTTTTCGATCCATACCCCTGCAGCCGTCTACAATTATCTTTTTAAACCGTGCACTGGTTGGAAATCAATTTTTTTTGAGATGGGCTGTGACAAATTCAATCCTGCGGAAATGCAGTGCCTTTTGCAACTCAACCCTGAATCTCTTTGCAAATATGGAGGCTGGAACAAAAAAGGTAGAGAAAGATGATCGCCTGATGAAAAACAGGCTGAGCCTGCCGCCTGCAGAAGGTACAAATCCTATGAGTGAAAAAAAGAGCCACCCCCTGTCAGAAATCGAGAGCTTTCAATGCAACCTTTGCAACCATGGAGGGCGGCATCCTGTACTGGAAAAAACCGGTGTAAACGGGAATCTCTATCGGGTAGTTCGGTGTCGTTTTTGTGGACTTCATCAGGTTTTCCCTCAGCCCTCCTTTCACGAAATAGAAGAGTGCTATCGCTCCGACTATTTTCAGCGAAGGACAGATCGAGGTTATG
>JBNLFC010000224.1:0-6376 GCA_050305335.1 Leptospirales bacterium | reverse complement strand
AACCCAAATGGAAGAACGGTTGAGTTAATAAAAAGCCATATTGTAAAAGGAGAACTGGAAAGATACAGAAATACTGATGATGGTTATTGTGGTCATGGCACGGAATACAGCATCCCATAGTGGATCTACTATTTCCGCATCTCTCCTCATCTAATTTCATTGCTTTTTCCAGTGAAACAGCCATTTTTCGTCCATGGAAAAAGCCACAAACCATACGCTCTCACCCAGATTCATCCTGACCAATATCATCTATCTTACAATTGTCCCGGCGCTCCCTATTCTCATTGCCTGGAAGTGGAACTGGTGGCAGGCCTGGGTTTACGTTGCTATCAATATCCTGGGATTCATCGGGTCACGTTACCTGGCTGCAAAACGCCATCCGGACCTGCTTGCAGAGCGTGCCGCATCCATGAAGCATGCAAATACAAAGCCTTGGGATCGCATTCTTGCTCCTCTGGTGGGACTTGGTGCTATGTCGCTTCCTCTCATAGCAGGACTGGAGGCAAGGAGGCAGACGGCTCTGGCATTTTCGCTATGGCTTCAACTCCTGGCAATTGTTGTCCTTTTACTGGGATTTGTCCTCAGCACCTGGGCGTTAGTAGAAAATAAATTTTTCTCCGGTGTGGTTCGCATTCAGACAGATCGAGGCCATCACGTAGTGAGTGGCGGGCCTTATAAATATATTCGCCATCCTGGTTATGCAGGCGCTGTGCTGGCATACTTTGCAATTCCATTGCTGCTGGATTCCAGATTTAGCTTCATTCCTGCGGTCTTCCTTATCATAATTCTGGCCATTCGAACCATTCTGGAAGAACGCGCTCTCAAAGAGGAGCTGCCAGGATATTCGGATTATATGAAGAGAGTCTCCTTTCGCTGGATTCCATGGATTTTCTAAATAAGAGAATTATAACCTCGATTCCCGCGGTTATAATAAAACTCTGTTCTTTTTGAAAGGACTTTATCTGAGTAAAAATAAGCGTTGTGCGACATTTAAAACGAGCACTAATTTCACCCCCTTTGTGGGTGGGTGGTATGGCGGTGGGCTAGCACAGGGCAGAAATTCCGGTGGTTGCCCGGGCTCCTTTGCCGCTTAGCACAAAACCTCACCTATGTCAAGCCAGCGCCTGTCACACCCGGGCAGTATACTACTCTGGGGCATTATTGGCTATTCATGACATAGTGAACGGTATAAAGAGTTTCCGGATTAATGCATCCGGATTCTACCTCCTCGCTTTCCAGCCCAGTTCTGCCGCCTTTTGCATCGCCTGTTCTGGAATGTTAGCGGCCACAAGATTTCGTTGCAAGATCTGTACGCCAAGCATGTGGTTGATGATGGCGTCTAACTGAACCAGAGTGGAAGGAGGAGTCTCAGGATTTTTATGCATGGCAAAAATTTCTGTGACTCCTTTCTCACTGAGAAGCCCTGAACCATGAATGGACGCAGGTGAAAGATAGTCGTCAGCAAGGGCTTGCATAGCGCGAAACTTTTCTGGATCTGTATGGGCGGGCGGAGCCATAAAGGCAAACTTCTCTCTTTCATAGAGAGATTTCGGAAGGAGTCCCTTCATAGCTTCCCGCAGAACGTATTTTTCGGTCCTCCCTTTGATGCGAAGAGTTGGAGGGATCTTTGTAGCAGCTCTTGCCAGGTGATGATCCAGAAACGCAGGTCTTGCTTCCATGGAGTTGGCCATATCGACACGATCGCCACCCCAGGTGAGAATCTGGCCCTCCAGCATGGTCTTGATCCATACGTATTGAGAGATATCCAGCGGATGGCGATGGCGAATCATGGCAGGATCCAGGGCAGCGGCAATGGCCTGGCCAGGGCTATACTCTTTCAATCTGTCTCTGCGATCTTCGTGAAGCAGTGCCGGAACACGCGTTCCGGCAGCCAGCCAGGGCTGCAGTCCTGATGGTGTGAATCCGCAGAGCTCATCCAGATAGGGATCATGCACCTCTGTTTCTGCCAGCATAGCACCGCGGAAGAGGCTGTTGGATTCGTTGAGCATTTTTTCCCACTGTCCGCGTTCGGATGCGGGTAACGTATCCAGTCCGTGCAGAAACATATCCCGACGAAAGGCTGGATACCCGGCAAAGAGCTCATCGGAACCTTCTCCAGTCACAACTACCCGGTACCCGGCACACTTCACCTGACGACTCATCAAGTATTTGGCCACTCCCAGGGTGTTGTAAATGGTTCGCTCTGTATGCCAGTGTGTGTCCACGAAGTGGTCGTAGAGATGACTGGCCTCCAGACGAAGGATCTCTTGATCTGCACCGGTGGAGCGGGCCATCTCAATGGCAATTTCGCTTTCGTCATAGCTTTCGCTATCAAAGCCAATGGTAAATGCCTTTACCGGACTCTGTTGTGCTGCGGAAGAGAGGCCAAGAATGGAGCAGGAGTCGATCCCTCCTGAAAGGTAGCAGCCCACGGGAACGTCTGCCTCCAGTCGATGCTGCACAGCTTCCAGAAGTTTTGAACGAACCAGCTCGATATAGTGCTCTTCGCTTCGGGACTCATCACGTTCGCCCAGTGGTGGGAATTCCATATCCCAGTAGCGCCTATCCTCCACTTGAAGGCTTCCGCTGCGTCTGGTTATGATCACCGCATGACCGGGCTCTACCTGATGAACATTCTCAAAGGCGGTTGTACCCGGCACTATAGTCTGCATCAGTTGATGAAAGAGTCCTGATTCATCAAAACAGCGATGTACTTCCGGGTGTGCGAAAAGCACTTTTATCTCAGACCCAAATACAATAGTATCGCCTGCCAGCGTCCAGTAGAGAGGCTTGACGCCAAAGCGATCGCGCACCAGCATGAGCCGGTCCTCCCGTCGGTCAAAAAGAGCAAAGGCGAATTCTCCACGCAAATGCTCCAGCATGGAGTAGAGCCCCATGCGTGGATAGAGGTGCAGAATCATCTCTGAATCACTTTTTGTACGAAACCTTGCACCCCGGGCAGTAAGATCTGCGCGAATTCTTTTGTAATCATAAAACTCGCCATTGTGGGTAAGCATTAGATTCCCATCCGTAGATAGAAATGGCTGACGTCCTCCTTCGGATAGATCGATGATGGAGAGTCGGGCATGGCTGAAACCCACACCGGCTCCGTCAGGCGCCATCCATCCGTAATCGTCGGGGCCTCGATGATGTTGGATGGCGGCCATGGCCACCAACCTCTCCGGATCTACGGGACGCGATGCGTCCGAATGCATATAACCTGCAATTCCACACATAAAATGAATCCTTTTTGATTGTTTTTGATTTGCGACTTATATAGGACCGTCTCTGTCCAGTGTTGGATCGGTCACATCAGCCACCAGGTTTATCCTGCTCACAAGACATGTAAGAAGAGCCATTCGCAAAAAGACGGCCCCTCTTGCCTGGGCAAAGTACCAGTTATGGGGAGTGCGATCCAGGTCGGACTTTAACTCCTGATCTCTGGCCAGAGGATGCAGGATGATGGAGTCCGGCTTTAACGGAGAAGCCTGTGATAGCTCCATATCGCCTGCCAGCTTCTCATAGGAATCCCCAATCCAGGCAATGGAGTTGATATAAATAACGTCAAGTTCCGGTAATACGGTTCTCAGGGAAGAGGCCTGTCGGAAAGAAATTCCGGAAGAGCGAAGCTCCCCTTTTTGATGCTCATCCAGGCAGTCCGGGTCTGGATTGATAACAATGATCTCATGGATGGCCTGGGGGATCAAAGTGAGCAGAAGAAGCAGGCTTCGCACAGTGCGCATTCGATTGGGTGTGCCAATGATTCCCAGGCGAATCTTCTTTTCCGCCGGAGGTTCTTTCAGAGTCAGTTCCGGACGCCACTTGAATAGAGTATATACATCGGACAATGCTTGCGTGGGATGTTCATCTATACCGTTACCTGCATTCAAAATGGGAATACGTAGAGACTCCAGCATTCGATAAACCGAGTCCTCCCTGTTGTCCCGCAATACGATCACATCTCCGTAGTTGTTGAACATCTCAGCAACATCTTCCAGGGACTCTCCTTTGGCCATACCTGTGGTAGCTGGATCTGTGATAGACATGATGTCGCCGCCCAGTCTGTGCCAGGCGCTCTCGAAGGAGAGGCGTGTACGAGTGCTGGGCTCGTAAAAGGCGCTGATGAGAATTTTACCTGCCAGAGGACTGTGAAAGAGAACCGGTGTGCTTTCGTACACCGCGGCCAATCTGGAGAGCTGGATCATTGTATCACGATCGAATTGCCTGGCAGAGACAACGTGGTGGTTGGAGAGTGAAAGAAGAGGGGAGGTATCTTCGCTCACAAAGCGTCGCAACTCCAGAGGTCGCTGGATTCCAGCGACACCATCCATAACGGGTATGGGTTTTTGCAGTAATGGATGGAGATCGTACTTCACCAGATCTTCCCTCGTTTCCAGTCTCTGGCAAATAGCAAAAGAATTGCAACAGGCGCTATCCCACTCATGATTAGAGCCGTCACCACAATAATGGCAAGAAGCTCCTCGGATAGAAATCTCATACTTCCGCCTCCGTTTCGAGAGAAGTTTCATGGGCCTCTCGAAGTTTTTCCCATTCAAATTGATGAGGCCACAGGATCGTTGTAAACAACACAACAAGCATAGATACGCTCGCTCCCACAAGAGCTGCAACATAGAAGCCAATCCAGAAATAGGCAATCAGTCCTGACACGCTGCCAAGAACCATGGCCATAGAAGCTCCCACATGATTGGTACGCCTCCAGTAGAGACCAGCTGCAATGGGCCAGATGGTGCTGGCTACAAGGGCGCCGGTAAAGTGGAGAAGGGAAGCCAGATTGGTGATTTTTGGAAGACTCACCAGCCAGGTGATCAAGCCCAGGCCCAGTGTTGTATAAACCGTGGCCCTGCGTAGAGTATCGTTAGACGCTTCCGGGAATAGGTGCCTGCGAAATACGTCCTCCACAAAAAGATCGCTCGTTGCAGCCAGAAGCGAGTCCAGGCTGGATGCCAGAGCCGAGAAGATTACAATAAACACCAGAATAGCTCCTGTGCCGCCAAGAACACGGGACGCTACAAGAGGTCCTACCATGTCTGCAGCCGGGACATTGATGTGCATTGCCGGCGCAGCCAGAGCAACAAATCCGGCAGCAATGGGAATTGGAGCCCAGAAAATTCCGGATATTAGATAGGCTTTGAACCCGACGCCTTCATCAAAGGCAAAGGCACGGCTCCACCAGACATTGGAGTGAAAGATCTCTCCCATGCCGAAAAGAAGATTGTTGAAAAGAAACATCAGTGCCGCAGGCATAAGAAGGTCCAGTAGCTCCGGTCGTTGAGTCTGTAAGGTTTCATGAATTTCGTGAAAGCCGATGCGATTTACGGTCATAACGCCCAGAATCACAACTCCCACAATAATGATCAGGGTCTGAATGAAGTCGGTTCCAATGACTGCCCGCAGTCCTCCCAGCAGAGTGTAAAGCACACAGATTCCCAGAATCACGCTCATTCCAATATGATATTCAATGCCGCTTAATGCATGAATTAAAATCCCTCCAGCCATTCCCAGGCTCACCAGCCAGCCAGCGCTATAAATGAATGAGATGGCGAGGAAGATCCTCCATGCCGTGTGACCAAAACGGAGTCGTATAAAGTCACCGCTGGTAAAGCCCCCCGGCATGAGCATGCGAATTCGTTTTGCCAGAGGTGCGAATAAAATCAACCCCACAGATCCCAGGGAGTAGCCGATCATCCCCCAGATCCCCATCTGGTACGCCAGCTGGGGAGCGACCATAGTGGTGTTACTGGTGACCCAGGTGGCCATTGATGTAGCAATGGCCATAGCCAGTCCGACTTTGCGGCCTGCCAGCATGTAGTCCTCCAGATCCCGATTACGTCTTCCCCAGTACCAACCCAGAGCAATCCAGAGCAGACTGAAAGTTGCAAGAAGAGATCCTCCAACGTACGGATTCAGAACAGCACTCTGCACAGGATTCACGCATCCTCCTTATCTGATAACGCAACCTTCATTTCCTTTCGATGAGCTTGAATAATAAAAAAGGTGGAGGAAACAAATACCAGAGCACCGATCCCGAGAAAGCCAAAAGCTCTTACAAGAGGATGATGTTCAACACGGACATGAAGAACCGGCCCCCACTCTCCATGGCTCTCCAGATTTGCATAGCGAACTCGATAGTAATAATTTCCATCTATTTTTCCACTCAAGGAGGTTGCATGATCGCTTCCCCGGTAGAGCAGGACCGGTTGGTCAAAGGAATCGGTAAGCGCCTCCTGTAATTCAAACCGAAGTGATTCCTGACTCGCTGTATATTGCCCTTGCCAGTGAATCGCATAGTATCCATCGTGTGATACGGACTTTTTAGTTTGCAGAAGCGGACCTTTTATAGGGAGTAATTCTTTTG